>JAYYBT010000103.1:0-9253 GCA_036162675.1 Thermoplasmatota archaeon | reverse complement strand
CGGAACATCGGAGAGAAGGCGTTGTTGAACGCTTTCAACGAAGGTTTCCAAGAGGTCCTCCGCTTGAAGTGAGGGGTCCCACGAGGGTGCAGGACTGAGATGTTGCCGCTCAATGTTTGCGCTGTCGAGGAAGATTGCCTTGCCGTCACTGTCCAAGGCCCAACGCTCAACCGTTCCGGGCCTGACCTGATGAACACCTTTCAGAAGCGTCGTGGCGTCAAGTGGGTATTCCCAGACCAGCCTTGCGGCCAGGGCCAATTCGTCAAACTCAGGGCGGTGGTCTTCGTGGGCTTGGAAAGCTTTGACTTCGCTGGCAAACAAGAGTGAGTCCCCGATGTTGGTCCGCACCAAGGGCTTGATGCCCATCGGGTCACGGGCGAGAATGAGGTGCCCATCAGTTGGATTCCACAAGGCAAGGGCGTACATCCCGTCCAGCGTGGACAGCCATGCTGCGTGTTCTTTGGCAGAAAGTGGTCGGTTGGCGTGCTTGCGCCCGGCTCGGTGGACAGCCAAGACCGCTTCGGTATCGCCGGCGGTTGTGAACCCATAGGACAGGTGAGATGCCCGAAGTTCGCGATGGTTGTAGATCTCACCGTTGAGCACGATGACGGCGCCATCATGGTCACGCATTGGCTGTTGGCTGGACTGCAAATCCAGAATGGAAAGGCGAGCGTGTGCGAACCCGACGGCATCGTCCAACCAGACATCGTTTTCGTCAGGGCCTCGGTGTTGTTGGAGCCGATTCATACGGTGCAAGACATTGGCATCGGGGTGGCCAAGAATGCCAGCGATGCCGCACATGCTTCTTGCAGAAGGGGTTCCCTTTTCAAGAGATGTTCAAAATCGTCCTTCAATGATTACCAAAGAGGGTACTGGACCATTGTGATGCCCAAGAGAATGATGGCGAGTGCGAAACCCACTTGGTAGGCGATTTGGGGTGGGTCCGAGGTGGTGCTGTCGTCGGCCATGTCTTTCACTGACCTCAACGACAGAAACCCCCCATTTCAACATATTGAAACAGAGCGCTGAAATTTGGCCGCTTAGGCCATGACCAATGCAAAGGGCTCGAGAAGAAGAACCAGGGCGAGTGGAATGAGCAACATGGTGGCGTTGTCATCGATGTAGGTCAAACGTGGCCATTCGGCGATCATGCAAACGGGTGCGAGGATGAAGGCCATCCACACCGGGGTTCCAAATTGAGCCACGCTCACCAGCCAGATGGCCAAGATGAGGAGGGTGGCGTAGACCATCACTTGGCGGTCGGCCATGTCCTTTCGACGGAGTTCCCCCATCAGAGGATCACCAAGTGCGAGGGAAGCGATCAGCGGCCAAGCATAGGCTTCGTGAGGTACAAGGAGCAACACGAAACCGACACCAACGGCTCCCCATGCCAATGCAGAGACTTGGTTGGCTTCGTAATCACGTTGTCCAAACACCGTCAATCCGAGCTTGAGACGAAGACCTTCGAGGAGCAGTGCGGCGAGAACCACACCAGCCACCAATTGGGGTAAGGAAACGCCGACGGTGCCTGCAACGCTTTCTCCATGTGCAAAATACAGGTAGGGTATGCCGATCATCGACAGGTGAACGCCTCGACGCAGAAGATGCCCGCGCATGCCACCGACCGATGTGTCCACCGGGTTGGTCATCTCAACTTGTCCGCTCATCATTATCGCCTTGGAGTGCAGATAATGCTTCTTCAATATCAAGGGTGCCCTGACAAAGTCGGTTCAAGACGCTGTTGTAGGAGGGATGGAGCACCAGCCGGCGCTCATGGCGGCCAAGAAGTCGCTCTCGCATCCTCGCACGGAGCGCTCGACCGGTACTCTCCAATTCCAGAAGTGCTGCGGCGGCTTCCTCGACACCGATGCTCTTGAGTCCCGATGTCAACATGACATCCGGGGCGTCTTCACCGTCCAGTGCGTAAGACTCACGAAGTTCACCTGCGTGGCGTTCAGCACCATCCAAATCGGCCTTGTTCACGAGAACGATATCAGCCAGTTCGAGCAGCCCTGCTTTTTCCGCTTGAATTCCATCGCCACGGGCGGGACCCTCTACGACCACGATGCGGTCTGCAACGGCTGCACAGCGCAATTCGGCCTGTCCAGAGCCAACCGTTTCAATCAGGACGCGCTGCCATCCACAAGCGAGCAGAAAAGCAGCCATGTCCTCGACGATGAGAGGGACACTACCCGATGAGGAGCGGGTGGCGATGGACCGGACGTACACTCGCTCGTTGATGTCGGGGTTGTCCACCGAAGACATGCGCACTCGGTCACCCAAGAGGGCGCCACCGGTTCGCGGAGAACTCGGGTCCACCGCAAGCAGCGCCACTCGCAAACCCTGACCTGCCCATTGCGTCATAAGCGCGTCCACAAGCACCGATTTTCCAACGCCAGGGGCGCCGGTGATGGCCATGGTTGACCACGCTTCAGATTCTATAGATGGGTGTTCCAAGGAGATGTCGGCGAGAGAAATGGAGCCGTTCTCAATTTTTGAGAGCATGCGGGCCAGGGCGCGCCGGTCGCCCTCCATCGCCTGCTGCAGTTCCTCGGTCATCGTCGTCGCCTTCCCTAGGCTGAGGATTCCCAGTGCCAGTCGCTGGATTGGCCCACGCCAGCGTCGTCTCGGCCAGATGCTTCGGTGATGAATTCGAGGATTTCTGCTGTTGGCGTCCCTGGGCCAAAGACAGCACGGATGCCGACCTCGTGAAGGGCAGGACGATCATCTTCCGGAATGATGCCGCCGCCAAACACAATGACGTCGTCAAGGCCTGCTTCTCGGAGTTTTTCACAGACTTGAGGGAATAAATGAGCATGGGCGCCCGATAGGGAAGAAAGGCCGAGGAAACGTGCGTCTTCATCGCGAACGGTGTCGACGATTTGTTGTGAAGTACGGCGTAAGCCCGTGTAAATGACCTCGTGGCCGGCGTCTCGCAGGGCGCGGGCCACCACTTTGGCCCCTCGGTCATGCCCGTCGAGCCCGGGCTTGGCCACCACGATGCGGAGAGGTTGGTCCATGAACCTACGAGGGGAGGCCCTCCTATCAAACCCTCTGTATTGATTGGTCCATTCTTCCCTGGTGGCCAGTTGGATTGAGCCATGGTGGGGAGAAAAAGAACTCATCATTCGGTGTGTTTCAAGAGCAAGCAATAAGGGCGGCTTGGGCTGAGTATCAATTGGGGAAGTTGATGTCAGGCACCGAAGAGCGACTCAAGGACCTACGAAATCGCAAGGCTCGAAGCGAGGCTGGCGGCGGTCAAGCCCGTGTTGAAGCCCAACACAATCGAGGGAAGATGACGGCACGTGAGCGGCTTGAATTGTTGCTCGACGACGGCAGCTTCCAAGAAATCGATGCGCTGGTTGAACACCGATGCCGTGATTTTGACATGGACAAGAACGTCATTCCGGGCGACGGCGTGGTCACCGGCCACGGGACCATCAACGGTCGGGAAGTGTTCGCTTTTGCTCAAGACTTCACCGTTTACGGGGGTTCGCTGGGCGAAATGCACGGGCTCAAAATTTGCAAGGTCCTTGACATGGCCCTCAAAACCGGTCGTCCCGTCATCGGCATGAACGATTCCGGTGGAGCACGTATCCAAGAAGGCGTGGCGTCCCTCGGTTCCTACGCCGAGATTTTCTTCCGCAACGTCAGGGCCTCGGGCGTTGTCCCGCAAATTTCGGTCATCATGGGTCCGTGTGCTGGTGGGGCTGTCTATTCGCCGGCCATCACGGATTTTGTCATCATGGTCGACCAGACCGCTCACATGTTCATCACCGGTCCCGAGGTCATCAAGACGGTCACCAACGAAGTCGTCAGTTTCGAGGACCTTGGTGGAGCGGCCACCCACGGCTCAAAGTCGGGTGTCTCGCACTTCACGGCCAGCGACGACGAGCACGCCATTCAGATGGCCCGAGACCTCTGCGATATGCTGCCGCCCAACAACCTTGAGCGACCGCCGATGAAGAAGACCTCAGACAGCAAGGACCGTTCCTGCGACGCCCTTGACAGCATCATCCCCGACGACCCTGCCAAACCCTACGATGTGCTCGATGTCATCACCGAGGTGTTGGACGACGGTGGTTTCATGGAAGTGCAAGCTGAATGGGCGCAGAACATCGTCGTCGGTTTTGGTCACCTCGGTGGACATACGGTGGGCGTGGTCGCGAACCAACCCAAGATTCTCGCCGGTTGTTTGGACATTGACGCCAGCGACAAAGCTGCTCGCTTCGTTCGGTTCTGTGATGCTTTCAACATCCCCATCCTGACTTTCGAGGACGTGCCTGGGTTCCTGCCTGGAACCAACCAAGAATGGGGTGGCATTATCCGCCACGGGGCTAAACTTCTCTACGCCTTCGCCGAGGCGACCGTCCCCAAACTCACGGTCATCCTTCGCAAGGCCTACGGCGGCGCTTACGATGTCATGTCGAGCAAGCACATCCGTGGTGATTACAACGTGGCGTGGCCAACGGCTGAGCTCGCCGTGATGGGTGCTGACGGTGCGGTGGAGATCATCCATCGTCGTCGAATTGCGCACGCTCGCAATCCTGAACAGGAACGAGAGCGGTTGACGGAGGATTTCAAGGAGACCTTTGCCAATCCCTACAAGGCGGCGGCCTTGGGTTATCTTGACGATGTTATCGAGCCCAACCAAACGCGCCAACGCTTGAGCAGAGCTCTTGAGATGTTGATGGATAAGGAAGAACTTCGCCCTGCTCGCAAGCACGGGAACATTCCACTGTGAGGTGATGAAATGGCTGAAGAGATCTCTGAATTGATGATGGCTGCCATCGCTGCTGTCATTGCTGCCACACAAGGTGACGGTGATGACCCGGCTCAAATCGCTCGCCAACCCGGTTCTGCTTGGTCGCAAGACCATCGCCGACAGATGACCGGAAAGGCATCACTGATGAACGCCCGAGCAGGGCGCTCCCCATGGAGGTAATCGCATGACAGACACACGCAAGGTCATCGTGAACGGGACGGAATACGAAGTTGAACTTGAGGGCGAAGGCACCACATGGAAAGCCACCGTCGGCGGTCAGTCCTTTGACATCGAAATGCCAGAGGCAGCGGTGGCTGCAAAGCCCCGTCGCTCCGGGGGGCGAAAGAAGAAGAAATCCGGCACCGTTTCTGCCAACATCCCCGGAAAAGTTGTCACGGTGGAGGTTGAGGAAGGCCAAGAGGTCGTCGAGGGCCAAGTGATTTTGATTCTCGAAGCCATGAAGATGCAGAACGAGATTCAAGCGCCCGTTTCGGGAACCGTTGTTTCCGTCCATTGCAGTGAAGGTGAAGCGATTGAAGCCAACGTCCCACTGGTCGTGATTGAACCCGTCGCTTCGGAGGACGAGGATTGAATCCCGCAAGGATGAGCAAGAGTTAATGTAGCATCAAGGTGAGTTGAGAGCATGGACGGTGAACCAGTGTGCGACTTCCCAGGATGCCAAGAAGTTGGCACCATCGTCTCACGCCTCTCACCTGAGGGCTATTTGGTCGCCACGGGCAAGAAGGCCTACTCCTTCCGAGAGGCCTACCGTCGATTCCACTACTGTCAAGGCCATCATGACGAATTGATGGGTGGCGTTTGGTCTCGTGTCCGTCAACCCGATGACAAAGGCGATGGGCATGTCGCTCCCACGGCGATTTGAGTCCACGTTCACGGGGTAGGCGTGATATACTGCCGGTTCATGGCATGATTATGAACGAAGCACGCAACCGTCAATCCAAGTCCACCTCGGTCCTCTTTTCGCTGATGCTGGTCCTTTCCACGGTCCTCGTGGGAATGACGCCAACCGTCCAAGCCGTCGGGCCCAACCAAAACGACCTCAATTCGGGAGGTGATTTGCCCGATAACACCAGCGTCAACATCACGAATTACATCTTCACTGGAAGCTTCTCTGGTTCAGGTGAATTGGATTACGGCGATGACAACGACATCCTCCGCGTGGCCCTCAACGCCAACGAAGGCCTCGCTGCCACGCTCTCCTTCCCAGCCACCACGACCTTTGCGAACGGGACGACGGTGACGAACGACTTTGATATAGCCTTCAGCAACAGCCAACAAACCTTCATGGGGATGAGTTGGGCAAACAACCCAGAAACGCTCAGCACCAATTCCTCAACAACGGCTCATGGGGGCATGGTCTACATTGACATCTATCGTTTCTCTGGAGTGGGTACGTGGAACTTGACCCTCACCAAGTTCACCGTCGGAAGCACCGGCGGTGGCGGTGGCGGCTCATCGGTCACCAACTGCACGGGAGCGGGGACCCTCACCTCTGATATTCTCGAACCAAACGATTCCACCAGCACCGCCACACCGGCCTCGCTTCTCCCCCTTTCCTGCACCGGTTTATCCATTCACTCGTCAAGCGATTTCGATTACTTTGAAGTTGACATGGTTGCGGGTGTTACCTACTACGTCAACGTCACATTCAACGGCGCCGTTGGTGACATCGACACCGGATGGGACACGGCGACTGGCGGCTTCCTTGCCAGTTCAGGGACAACGGGCAACCTTGAGTCGATGCAGGTCACGGCCCTCGTCAACCAAACCACCTACGTGGATGTTTACGGTTGGCAGGGTGCGACCAACACCTACGACATTGAAATCACCACGGACAACCCTGGTGGCGGTCAAGCGTTTGAGTCGGTGGATGTCGCCATCACCAACACCACCCACGCCACGCTCTCATTCTCGGGTTTGACAAACGGTACAACCTACAATTACAACCACACATACGGCCAAATCCACCTGGACGGTGAGGAACACTGGGGCTCCTCCACCAACGGTTCCTTCACGGCGAACGGCACCACCCACAGCATCAACATCACGACCATGGCGACCAACAATGAATCGGTCTTTGCCGTGACCTCCACCTTGTTCAACGCTGCCAACGCCTCGCTCAACACCGATACTGATACGCTCTACATCGAAATGGTTGAAATTGAAGCCACGTCGTCAACGACGGGCGACATTGAGTTGACCAACTTGACGGTTGGTGGCGATTATGTGGTTGAGTGGATTGTTCTTGATTACGACGAATGGTTGAACAATTTCACCGTATCAAACGATGTTAACGCAGCCATCAACGATTCCATGATCGATTCAGACATGTGGTACCTCATGCCGACCACCTCGTCCATGACCTATCAGATCACGTGGACGGGACCAACGACCATGAACGACCATTTGTTCCTCGCCTATATTTCGCAAAACGGCACCAACGTCAACCTGAGTGATAATGACAATCTCACCGGACTTCATTTCTACGAGTTCATTCCACAGCTGCCCTCGTTGACCATCGCCTCGTATTCGGCGAGTTCAACGGCGGCTACCAACAATGTCCAGGCCGAAGGTCTTGACCTCGTGGTCGGGGATGGATACCAGTACCAGTATCGAGTGACCGACGCATCGGGCGCAAATCTTGCGACATCGGCCATGACCTCGTTTACCGCCACCGCCCAAAACCAGAGCATGCCAACCTTCACCTACAACACACCGAATGCTTCGGGAACCTACTGTGTCCACATCGATTTGTATTCCAACGTCTCCGTGCAGCTCATCGGCGATTCAGATTGCTTCACCTTGGTTCAAGACGATGACAACGACGGTGTGCCCAACGAATCCGATGCCTGTCCAAACACCGCCACTGGCGCTATCGTGGACCTGAACGGTTGTGCTCTTTCGCAAAAGGATACGGACAATGACGGGTACAACGACGATGTTGACGCTTTCCCCAACGATGCTACGCAATGGTCGGACATGGACGGCGACGGCTATGGTGACAACGCCAGTGGAAACATGGCCGATGCATTCCCCACCGACGGCACACAATGGTCTGACGCTGACGGCGATGGCTACGGCGATAACGCCAACGGAAACTACCCCGATGCCTTCCCGACCGACCCAACGCAGTGGTCGGATGCTGACGGCGATGGCTACGGCGACAACGCCAGTGGCAACAACCCCGATGAGTGGCCATCTGATAGCACCCAATGGAAGGACAGCGACGGCGATGGCTTTGGCGATAACCCAACGGGCACCAACGGAGACGCCTTCCCCAACGACGCCAGCCAATGGTCGGACGCTGACGGTGATGGCTACGGCGACAACCCCAACGGCACCACACCCGACGCCTTCCCTGCGGACGGCACACAATGGGAGGACAGCGATGGTGATGGCTATGGCGACAACCCACAAGGCGACAATGCTGACGCGTTCCCTGATGACTCAAGCCAATGGTCGGACGGCGACGGTGATGGCTACGGTGACAACCAAGCAGGGACCAACCCCGACGCTTTCCCCAACGATTCCACCCAATGGAGCGATACCGACGGTGATGGCTACGGCGATAACCAAGCCGGTCTGAACGCCGACGCTTTCCCCAACGACGCCACCCAGTGGAGGGACGCTGATGGTGATGGCTACGGAGATAACGCCAACGGCAACAACCCCGACCTCTGTTTGGATACGCCAGCCGGAGAAGCGGTTGATGGCAACGGATGCTCGCTCTCTCAACTCGACGCTGACATGGACGGTGTGAGCGATGCTGATGACGCCTGCCCCGACACGCCAGCAGGCGAAACGGTCGACAGTGTCGGTTGTTCAAGCAGTCAGGAAGACGCCGATAATGACGGTGTCATGGACGCCTTTGACGCATGCCCCAACACGCCTTTGGGCGCTGTGGTCGATGCTGCAGGATGCGCAACCAGCCAACTGGACACCGACGGCGATACCATCACGGACGACCGCGACCAGTGCCCGACCACCACAGCGGGTGAACCCGTGAACGGCGTGGGTTGCGCAGCCTCAGAACGAGACACTGACGATGACGGTGTCGTGGACGCCAACGATGTTTGCGACTTCACGCCCGCCTCCGAAACGGCTGACGCCCAAGGCTGTGCGCCGTCTCAGAAGGACAGCGACGGGGACGACGTCACCGATGACATTGACAACTGCCCCGGAACGGGCAACGGTTTGACCGTTGACCTCCTGGGTTGCGCCACCAACCAGCGTGATGCGGACAACGACGGCATCTCGGATGCAGACGACGCATGCCCAGTCACGCCCGCTGAGGAGCAAGTTGACCCAGCAGGTTGTTCCCAATCCCAAAAGGACGAGGACCTCGATTCAATCATGAACAACATGGACCTCTGCCCGGACACCCCAGTCACGCAAAGCGTGGACGTGGACGGATGTTCTGAACAGCAAAAGGACGATGACGAAGACGGCATCAAGAATTACGCGGAC
>JAYYBT010000102.1:0-9544 GCA_036162675.1 Thermoplasmatota archaeon | reverse complement strand
GCCGACTACATCTTCCCAGCCTACGACCAAATCGTCAACGAAATCGCCAAACTACGCCATCGCTCTGGCGGCGAATTCTCCACCCCTGTCACCTTCCGAACACCGGCCGGTGGCGGCATCAAAGGCGGACACCATCACTCTCAGTCCCCCGAGGCACAATTCACCCACACGCCAGGTCTCAAAGTGGTCTACTGCTCCAACCCTCGCAACGCCAAAGGCCTGCTCACGAGCGCCATTGAATCCAACGACCCCGTCATCTTCTTCGAGCCCAAGCGATGCTATCGTGGCCCGTTCTACGGTGACCCGCACAACGTTCCCACCTGGAATAACCACCCCGACGGCGAGGTGCCCGAGGAGTATTTCGCCATCCCACTCGAGGAAGCGAACATCGTCATGGAAGGCAGCGCCTGCACGGTCATCGCCTGGGGCGCCATGGTCCATGTGTGCGAGCAAGCCATCAAGGATTCAGGCGTTGATTGTGAACTGATTGACCTCCAGACGCTCGTTCCTTGGGACCGAGACACCGTGGTGAATTCCGTGAAGAAAACCGGCCGTGTCGTCATCGTTCACGAAGCACCCAAGACCAGCGGGTTTGGCGCCGAGATGAGCGCCTCCATCCAAGAGCGTTGTTTCTATCACCTCGAAGCGCCCATTGAGCGCGTCACCGGATGGGACACGCCGTTCCCTCACACCACCGAATGGGATTACCTCCCAAGTCCATCTCGCATTGCTGAAGCCATACAAAGAACACAGGAGGAATAAACATGGGAAAATTTGAGTTTAAACTGCCCGACATCGGTGAAGGTGTCGTTGAAGGTGAAATCGTTGAATGGATGGTCGCCGTTGGTGACACCGTCAAGGAAGACGACCCCATTTTGTCCGTGATGACCGACAAAGCCACCGTGGAAATCCCCGCACCCTGCGATGGTGTCGTGGCCAGCATCGTCGGTGAAGCCGGCGATATTTTGCCCGTTGGCGGCGTCTGCATCGTCTTCGATGTTGATGGAGAAGGCAATGCTTCGGAAGCAACTGAAGCCGCTGAGCCCGTCGCTGAAAAAGACGAACCCGCAGAAGAAAAGGCGCCTGTTGAGGAAAAGGCCGCTGCGCCTCCCGCACCAGAACTCCCACCCGTCGCCGCCCAGCCCGCTGCCGCACCCGTCGCTCGTGCTGCTGGCACCAAGGCCCTTGCATCACCCGCTGTGCGTCAGCGAGCACGAGCCGCCAACATCGACCTTCAGCTCGTGGCCGGTTCAGGCCCCGCTGGTCGCATCAGCCACGCTGACCTCGACCGACACATCGCTGGCGGCGCTGCTGCCGCCACACCGTCGATGCCCATGGGCGGTGTCGCCAAGGTCGCTCGAAACGGCACCGAGGACATCAAGGTCATTGGCCTGCGACGAAAGATCGCCGACGGCATGATGTCGTCGTACAGCACCATTCCTCACTTCTCCTACTTCGAAGAAGTGGACGTCACTGAACTGGAAGCCCTTCGTCAACACCTCAACGCCACCCGCCCCGAAGGTGCTCCAAAGCTGACCTACCTCCCGTTCATCATGCAGGCGCTGGTCAAGGCCCTCGCTCAACGTCCCGAGTGCAACGCCGTCTACGACGATGAAGCCGGTGTGGTCACCCGACACGAAGCCATCAACCTCGGCATCGCCACCCAGACCGACCGTGGACTCTACGTCCCCGTCGTCAAGCACGTGGAAGCCATGGACATCTGGCAATCCGCTGCCGAGATGGGCCGTGTGACCCAAGCAACACGAGACGGCAAAGCCGGTGTTGACGACCTGACCGGCTCCACCTTCACCATCACCAGCCTTGGACGACTTGGTGGCCTGGGTGCTACACCCATCATCAACAAGCCCGAAGTCGGCATTCTTGGCGTTCACAACGCCAAAGACCGAGCCGTGGTGCACAACGGCCACGTTGTGGTTCGCCGCATCATGAACCTCTCCTCCTCGTGGGACCACCGCGTGGTGGACGGCCACGACGGCGCCAGTTTGGTTCAGTTGGTGAAATCCTACTTGGAACACCCAGCCACCATTTTCATGTGAGGTGGATGAGATGAAGACCAAGCAATGCCAAGTCCTCGTTGTCGGTGCTGGCCCCGGTGGCTACGTCGCTGCCATTCGCTCTGCTCAACTCGGCCTGAAAACCATCATCGTCGAAGGCGAGCGTGCCGGTGGAACCTGCCTCATCCGAGGTTGCATCCCGAGCAAAGCTCTCATTCACGCCGCCCACACCTTCCACAACCTGGCCAAGCACGCCGGCAAGGACGGCCACATGGGCATCTCCATCCCCGGCCCCGCAGAACTCGACATGAGCAATCTGGTCGGCTGGAAGGAAGGCATCGTCGACCGCCTCAACAAGGGCGTTGAAGCGCTTCTGAAGAACGCTGGTGCCGAACTCGTCAGCGGTTGGGCCGTGTTCCAAGACGCCAAGACCGTGAAAATCGGCGAAGGCAAGGATGCCACGCTGATTCAAGCCGACCACGTCATCATGGCCCAAGGCTCGGTTCCCATCGAACTCCCCTTCATGCCCTTCAGCGACCATGTCCTCTCGTCCCGAGAAGCCCTCTCGCTCGAAGCCCTGCCCGACCACGTCGTGGTCGTGGGAGGTGGCTACATCGGGCTTGAACTCGGCATCACCTTCCGCATGCTCGGCTCGGAGGTCACTGTGGTGGAAGCCATGGATTCCGTGCTCCCGCTCTTCGACAAAGAATTGCGCCGTCCCCTTGAGTTGTTCCTGAAGAAGAACAAAATCAAGGTCCACACGGGTGTGTTCGCCAAAGGTGTTGAAGACGCCAAGGGTGGCAAGGTGCAACTCAACTTCATCGATAAGAACGAGAAGGACGAGAAGAAGATGCAACATGTCATCGCCGACAAAGTGCTGGTCACGGTTGGACGGAAACCCGCTTCCAGCGGCTTGGAGTCCACCGGCGTCGCCTTGGACGAGCGTGGTTTCGTCAAGGTGAACGAGCGCTGCGAGACCAACATGAAGGGCGTTTATGCCATCGGAGACCTGTGCGATTCTGGCGAGATGCTGGCCCACGTTGCGTCCTTCCAGGGCGAGATGGTGGCTGAACTCATTGCCGGCCACAAGCGAGCCTACGACCCCGTGGCCGTGCCCGCCATCGTCTTCACCGAACCTGAAATCGTCTCCGTCGGGCTCTCACCCGACCAAGCCAAAGAGGCAGGACACCCCGTTATCACGGGCAAGTTCCCGCTGGCCGCCAACGGTCGCTCCTTGACCCAGGAAGCCGAGAAAACCGGCGGCTTCGTCCGAGTGGTGGCCCGTGAAGACGACCACCGCATCCTCGGCATTCAGGGCGTGGGCACCCACATCAGCGAACTGGTTGGAGAATGGACCCTCGCCCTCGAGATGGGCGCCGTCCTCGAGGACATTGCGCACACGATTCACGCTCATCCAACCATGACCGAGATGACCCACGAGGGTGTGCTCGACACGTTGGGTCATGCCATCCACAAGATGTGAAGCGGATTTATTCCTCTTCAACATCGTTCGCCATCATGACAGCGACCGGACGGGTGCGCTCGTTCTCATCCAAAATCAGGCGAGCCATGATGATCATCGGCGCACCGATGATGGCGCCGGCAATCCCCCAAACTTGAGAAAACAACATGACGGTCAGCAAGAGCACCAACGGTGAGATACCGATTTTTGCACCCGAGAGGTTGGGTTCCACCAACGAGCCAAACATTTGCTGGTTGCCGATGAGGAGGGCCAGCATCAGAAGAGCAGACACCGGTTCGAGCATGATGAAACCGATGAGCACGGGAGGAATGGTGGCGAAGAGCGCCCCAAGAATGGGAATGAAATCCAAAAGGAAACACAGGACGCCGAACAAAAACCATCCTGGAATATCAAAGCCAATTGGCGAGATGATGATGGTCATGACAATCGCTTGCCCTCCACTGCAGGTCACCTTGGAGACGACGTAGGCACTGATGGATTCCATGGAATCGTCAACGATTTTTCGAGCCCGTCCGGTGGATTGGGGGAAGGCTGCGTTGAATCGCTTGGCGATGGTGTGCTCTTCGAGAATGATGAACAGGAGGAAGATGAGGACGGTGATCATGCTGCCAACAAAGGCGCCGAGCGACCCCAAAATGGCCAGAGCGAAGACCTCGATGTTGCTGGGTGAGGCCAAAACGTCCACCCAAGTCGAATCTGAAAAAATAATTTCCAAACCGTAGAGGTCGGACTGTGCATACCTTGCTCGCTTTTCTTCAAGCTGCGCCGTGATATCGGGCACTTCGTCGACGAAGAGGGAGAGTTGTTCGTAGAGAAAAATCGAGATGAAGTACATGCTGATGATGAACGCCGCCAGCACGCTTCCATAGGAGACCAACTGGTTGCCCACCTTCTTGTGGATGTATTGCTCGATGGGTTTGATGAGGAAGAACAACAACACGGCGATGGCCAAGGGCATCAAAATGGGCTTGAGGTGGACGAGGGCCAAGTATACGACCACACCGACGATGGCCACGCTTGCCGCAGTTGTTCGTTTGGAGTCAATGCCAATCTTTGCGTTCACGTCCATGAGCCCCACCTCGCTCAAATTGCATCTAAGGTTTCCTCCATCAGACCTGGAGGAACGGGCGATTCCTCGTGAGGGAAAGGTGAAGCCGTCAGCTACCGCACATCAGACAGTCGTCAGGGCTGTCGAGGCTGCACGCAATGGCTTCGAGGCTGTCAGCATCGTCGGCTCGCTCGGCGAGGCCGCCCACCGTTTGGTCCTGCTTGGTGGAGGCTTCAACGGTGAATTGGATGGCGTCGGCAGCAGCCTTGGTTCGCAAGTAGTACATGCCCGTCTTCAGACCCTGCTTCCATCCGTAGAAGTGCATTGAGGTGACCTTGGCGGGGTTGGCGTCCACCATGTGGATGTTGAGCGATTGGCTCTGGTCGATGTAAGCACCACGGTCGGCTGCCATGTCAAGGACGTGGCGCTGCTTGATTTCCCAGGTGGTCTTGTAGAGGTCTCGGATGTACTCAGGAATGCGGTGAATGCCCTGAATGGAACCCTTGTGGCGGAGGATATCGTCCTTCATTTCCAGACTCCACATGTCTTCAGCGATGAGGTCGCTCACGAGGTGTTTGTTCAACACAACGAATTCACCCGAAAGGGTGCGGCGAACATAGAGGTTGGAGGTGAAGGCCTCAAAACACTCGTTGTTGCCAAGAATTTGGGAGGTCGAAGCGGTTGGCATGGGTGCGAGCAAGAGCGAGTTGCGCATGCCCTTTTCCATGATTTCAGCCTTGAGCGAATCCCAGTCCCAGCGACCGCTGTGCTCGTTCATGCCCCAGAGGTCAAACTGCAACAGACCTTCGCTGGCAGGTGAACCCTCGAAGGTGGAGTAGGGGCCTTCGGCGATGGCAGCGTCCTTGGAAGCGGTGCAAGCAGCGAAGTAAATGGTCTCGAAAATCTCCTTGTTGAGGGCACGGGCAGCCGGGCTCTCAAAGGGCAACTTGAGCATGGCAAACACATCGGCCAAGCCTTGAACGCCAAGGCCGATGGGGCGGTGGCGCATGTTGGAGTTGCGAGCTTCTTCCACAGGGTAGTAGTTCACATCGATGACGCGGTTGAGGTTGCCCGTGGCGTGGTAGGTGACATCGTAGAGAAGTTGGTGGTCAAACACCCCATCGCTCGTGTTGACGAACTTGGGCAGGGCGATGGAAGCGAGGTTACACACGGCGACTTCGTCCTTGGCGGTGTATTCCATGATCTCCGTGCAGAGGTTGGAGGAGCGAATGGTACCGAGGTTCTTCTGGTTTGACTTCTCGTTGGCGGCGTCCTTGTAGAGCATGTAAGGCGTACCGGTTTCGATTTGGGCTTCGACGATTTTGTCCCAAACAACACGAGCTGGGAGCGTTTCACGAGCCAAGCCTCGGCGTTCGTAATCCTCGTACATGGACTTGAATTCGGCGCCGTAGACATCTTGGAGGCCCGGGCACTCGTTGGGGCAGAAGAAAGACCAGTCGGCGTTGTCTTCAACACGCTGCATGAAGAGGTCGGGCGTCCACATGGCGTAGAACAGGTCGCGGGCTCGCATCTCTTCCTTACCGTGGTTCTTCTTGAGGTCGAGGAACTGAAGGATGTCGGGGTGCCAGGGTTCGAGGTAGACGGCGATGGAGCCCTTGCGCTTGCCACCGCCCTGGTCAACGTAGCGAGCGGTGTCGTTGAACACACGCAGCATGGGAACGATGCCGTTGGAGGTGCCGTTGGTCCCCTTGATGTAGGAACCCTTGGAGCGAACGTGGTGGATGGAAAGGCCGATACCACCAGCGGACTTTGAGATGAGGGCGCACTGCTTCAGGGTGTCGTAAATCCCGTCGAGCGAATCGTCCTGCATGGTGAGCAAGAAACACGATGACATCTGCGGCATGGGCGTGCCCGAGTTGAACAGCGTCGGCGTGGCGTGGGTGAAGTAGCCCTGGCTCATCAGGTCGTAGGTGTGGAGGGCTTTCTCGATGTTGGCGTGGTGAATGCCGACCGCCACACGCATCAACATGTGTTGCGGGCGTTCAGCCACTTCACCGTTGAGCTTGAGCAGGTAGGAGCGCTCCAAGGTCTTGAAACCGAAGTAATCGTAGTTGTGGTCTCGACCGTAGTCGATGTGGTTGTTGAGCACATCGGCGTTGGCCATGATGATCTCGTACACCTCTTCGGAGATGAGCGGAGCGTGCTTGTTGGACTCCGGGTCAATGTATTCACGAAGGTCGGTGATGACATCGGTGAAGGTGTCCTTGGTGGAGCGGTGGAGGTCGTCCACGCAGATACGGGCGGCAAGGCGACTGTAGTCGGGGTGGTGCGATGCCAAGGAAGCGGCCGTTTCAGCAGCGAGTTGGTCGAGTTCTCGGGTGGTGACACCATCGTAGAGGCCCTCGATGGTCAACTTGGTAACGTGGCCGGGGTCAACCCATGTAGGGTCAAGACCTTCGGAGAGTTTGACGAGTTTTTCGTGAATCGCATCAAAGCGTACATCTTCTCGCTCGCCTTTCCTGTTGACAACTTGCATAGCCATGATTTATTCCTCCTCGTATGTTCAAATGAGTGCGTGATATCTTTCTTTGTTCGCGTACGGTTCAAAAGTCTTCGTCCACAGAGAAACGCTGTTGTACGCTTCCGAGAGAAGCGCTGTCCATGACACCGGCTTTCTGATATTCAGCCACACGCTTCTCGAAGAAGTTGGTCTTGCCCTGCATGGAGATCATCTCCATCCACGGGAACGGGTTGCCAACGTTGTAAATCTTTGAACAGTTGAGCTGGACCAAGAGTCGGTCGGCCACGAACTGAATGTATTGGGTCATCAAATCGGCGTTCATACCGATGAGGTTGACGGGAAGCGCCTTGGTCACGAATTCAATTTCGATGTCGACGGCTTCGGCGATGATGCGACGAATCACGTTCTCTCCTGCACCGCGGAGCAACTTGTTGTGAAGCAAGCAGGCGAAGTCGCAGTGGAGCCCCTCATCTCGGGAAATGAGTTCGTTGGAGAAGGTCAAACCAGGCATGAGCCCACGCTTCTTGAGCCAGAAGATGGCACAGAACGAACCGGAGAAGAAAATGCCCTCAACGGCAGCGAAAGCGACGAGGCGCTCAGCAAAGGAACCTCGCTTACGGGACAACCAGCGCATGGCCCAGTCGCCCTTCTTCTGAACGGAGGGCACCGTCTCAAGCGCCTTGAACAAGTGATCCTTCTCCTTCTCGTCTTCGATGTAGGTGTCGATGAGCAGGGAGTAGGTCTCAGCGTGGATGTTCTCCATCATGATCTGGAAACCGTAGAAGGCACGGGCTTCAGGCCAGCAGACTTCGTTGGAGAAGTTCATGACCAAGTTCTCGTTGACGATACCGTCGCTGGCAGCAAAGAAAGCGAGGATGTGCTTGATGAAGTGCTGCTCGTCCTTGTTGAGGTTCTTCCAGTCTTTGAGGTCCTCGGCAAGGTCGATTTCTTCAGCCGTCCAGAACGAAGCCTGCTCTTGCTTGTACATGGCCCAGATATCATCGTGCTGGATCGGGAACAGCACGAAACGGTCAAGGTTCTCTTGGAGCATAGGCTCAACGTGTTCCTGGGTCAAATCGATGTTCATGCCGTCATCCTTGCTGTGTTCAATGACCATGTCTCGTACCCCCGTGTTTTGCAGACGCGCTGGATTTTGTTTGCCTTCCTCGGACGCCTATAATATATGCCCTCTCGGCGCGATTAAAGTGAACGGTTTTTTGACCCGACGGGGCGGCCGCAGACTCCTTCGCAGTGTGCCGTTTTTGCAGGACGGTTTTCGCTGTTATATTTTCGTCAAAAATCCCGAATTTCATGTCAAAATCACCTTCTTTTCCACTGGAAACGCATGTGGGTGAAATCTTACATTATCCCAACAGTCAAAAAGGGATGTTTGGTGAGTGAGGATATGGACCGAATTTCCCTCGAGATTCCGTTCGCCCGACTCGACGACCGCGCCATCCTGCCAACCCAAGG
The DNA here is from genome assembly GCA_036162675.1 of Thermoplasmatota archaeon. Lineage (GTDB taxonomy): Archaea > Thermoplasmatota > Poseidoniia > Poseidoniales > Poseidoniaceae > Poseidonia. The sequence continues at coordinate 1,043 of JAYYBT010000102.1, read as the reverse complement.
TTCTGCGCAGGCGGCAGGCTGGGATTTGTACGCCATTGAAGACACGGTGGTGCCCAAAGGTTCGTCCGTCCTCATCCCCACCGGATGGGCGGCTGCCATTCCCGAAGGATGGGAGGGGCAGATTCGCTGTCGCTCTTCACTCGGCAAGAAGGGCATGATCATGCCCAACGGGCTGGGCACCATCGATTCGGACTACCGTGGCGAGCTCAAGGTCTTGGCCACGTGGATTGGAGAGGGGGACTCGTTCACCGTTGCGGCCGGCGAACGCATCGCTCAACTCCTGTTTGCCCCCGTCCCCTTGGTGACCCTCGTGGAGACCACCATGGAACACCTTGACCAAACCGAACGAGGTTCGGGTGGATTTGGCTCCTCTGGACAATTTTGAGGCGGTGACGCAGTGTTGGATGTCCAAGAACTCGGGGTTGTACCCTATGAGAAAGCGCAGGCGCTGATGAAGGACCTCCAACAACAACGCATCGAAGGGGCCATCCCCGACACCCTGCTTCTTCTCTCGCATCCCGAGGTGGTGACCGTTGGTCCGCGCGCCCGAAACGACGGCGTCGCCCCGCCATCCGATTACGAAACCGTAGCGGTTGACCGAGGCGGTGGCCTGACATGGCACGGACCGGGTCAAATCGTGGGCTACCCAATTTTCAAGTGGGGTGAGCGGGAAGGCGAAGGCTCGGTGGCCGACATCATTCACATCATCGAAGGGTGGCTGATTGAGACGCTGGCGACGTTCGGCGTGAAAGGCGAGCGGGACGACCGCATGCAAGGCGTTTGGGTGGACGGTCGCAAAGTCTGCAGCATCGGCCTCTCCTTCCTGCGCTGGGTCTCTCGCCACGGGTTTTCCGTCAACCTCAACACACCAGCAGGACGAGTGGAAGGCGTGGCCGGGTGCGGCCTCGCTGCCGATACGACGACCTCGTTGGCCAACCTTGGGTACGATGTCACTCCCGAAGCCTTTGTTCAAGCGCTCCTGCCCGTTGTGCGCTCGACCCTCGAGGAGTAACCGCAAAACAACAAATGCTGGCACGATGGCC
>JAYYBT010000101.1:0-9338 GCA_036162675.1 Thermoplasmatota archaeon | reverse complement strand
GGGCAGGCAGAAGACATAGCCGCAGGCGTCCACTTTTTGTTGACCAACGGGACCATCACGGGCAATGTGCTCCATGTCGATGGTGGCTGGACACTGAACGAATGATGAGATTCATTCAAGTGCTACGCCCAAGCGTGCTTTCTCAACGCAGGGGTGGCTGAGGTGGTCAAAGGCGCCGGGCTTAAGATCCGGTCCCGTATGGGTTCGTGGGTTCGTATCCCACCCCCTGCACCATTTTCACGCCGGTCTAGGATGACTGAGAAGGTCTCTTTGTTGCACAAACCATGCAAAACCGTTTAACACCCCCTCCACCACGGCGATACGGTGGACTTGATGCTGTTTGGTCGAACCGAAAATGGCAAGCGTACCGTGGCCTCCGGGTTGGTGGCGCTGTTCCTCCTGTCCCTCATCGGTGTCATGGTCCCTGCTGCGCCGATGCTCGCACCCGTTCAGGTGCTGGCTGACGAGCCCACAGTGGCACCCGTCTCGGTCCCCGAACAGACCTACGAACTCTACCTTGATGCACCCACCTCTGAAACGGGTGGTCAAGGCTCCATCACCACCATTGAGCCAAACGGCGGTCAAGAAGAAGGCAGCGCAGTTTCCGGCTTGGAATTCCGAAGTGCCGAAATGATCAGCGACCTCTACATCAACGGCACAGGGGCGTCCAATACGGCCCGTCTTTCGGTTTACATCAAATTCACAGGCGATGACCAAGCAACGGCCGATGTGACCTTCTCGCTGAAGTCCGGCGACACGCAAATTTCCTCTGTTAGTCGGCAACTGGATGATGCATGTTCTCCCAATTTCCTAACCAATGGCGGCTGCGACTGGTCCATCATTGAGGTGGAATTTGATGCAGGTTCCAACGGGTTCATGGTCGCTAAGGGCAAGCAGTTGAAAATCCGAATCGATGCTCAGGTCTCCTGCACTGGTGGCACCGGCGGCGTAGGCGGCGGTGGTGGTGATTGTGCCGTGGACATCGCCTTTGGGAAGATGCAGGGTTCCGGTGGGTATTCTCGCCTTCAAATCATGACCAACGCCCTGTCGGGCTCCAGCGTCCGAGTCCACAGCTGCAACGCTGCCTACGGTTGCAACTGGAACGATGCTCAGAAGTTTGAGTGGTCCCCGAACCATCGTCCGGACTTCCGAGAGATGCAGTTCTCCGTTGAAGTACGAGACGCCTTTGGAAGAGACGACATCGAGGATGTCAAACTCATCATGGACACCCCCAACGGAGCCAACGTCGTCTTTGAGAAGAATTTTGATGACGACGATTTCAAACTTGACAACAACGGCTTGGTGGGCAATTTCACCTATACCTACGACGCCGATATCGCCGCTGGCGATTATCCCATCCGCTTGGAGGTCGATGACGTCCAAGGGCATTCGGTGGTCTTTGAACACCCTGGCATCACGATGCTGGAAAACGATGTTTATCTCACGCTTCCATCAAACCAGCCAGATGTCGTGCTCTTTGCTCCAGGGGCGGTGGTGCAGGTTGAATTTTTGGTTGAACACACGGGTTCATCGTCCAGCAGCATCGATGTTATCTTCGATTTGGAGACCAACCTTCCTTCCTCATGGTCTGACCCACAATGGAGTGCACCCAGCAACACCTACACGCTCACCGGTGGTGGCGACTCCGTTCTTCCTGAACTCATCTTGGAAGTGCCAGAGGGAGATTTGGACAGTGCACCGGACTCCCTTGAGATCGAGGCACGGGTCTACGCCCAAAACGAACAGGGGCAGAATCAGGAGGTTGCTATTCGGACGCTTTCCCTTGACTTTGAGGAAGTTGACACCCTTGCAGCACCCCGTCTCTTCGTCTATGAAGACGATGAGCACCAAAAGCAAATTGCGGATTCCACCCGACCAGAGGCGTACGATGAAACGCTTTCCCACTACGTGGATGCGGATGAAATCGGCGATTTCTACATCGATGTCTTCAATCTCGGCTTCCAAACGGACTCGTTCAAAATGCGAGTTCTTGAGCAACCTGACGATTGGCAGTACCGGTTTTACGACAACGATACGGGACTTGAACTCGCAGAGGAAGGCATCTACTCACTGACACCGGACATCGGTTCAACACAAATCTTGACCATCCGTATGGAAGTTTACCCGCCAGCCGACCGCGACGGTGTTGACATCGGTCTGTTTGAGATCTCAGTCTCAAGCAAAGAGGATTCAGAACTTCGCACTGATGTGGCGTTCACCGTTCACCGCACCTTTGGCATTCTTGTTGAGGTGATTTCCGACAGCGACGGCACCGGCGAGGACAACCCGCTGGGTCAAGTTGGTCCAGTCACCGGCGACGCTACGGTCTATTTCAATCTGCGAGTCACCGACTCCAGCGACACGGGCGCTGGTTCAACAACGTGGAAAATCGTCAATCCGCGAGATGTTGAACAAAACGCAGAGAACAACCCGAAATACGCTGCATGGGACTACATCATCTCCAACGGCACCAACTCGAATTTGGTGGCTGTGAGCTTGGCGCCCGACGAGTACATCGACATGAAACTCGAAATTACCTTGCGAGGCCAAGTTGAAGCAGGTGAACACACTGTTTACACACGGATTATTGAAGAGGGTGTTGACGTTGAGGACGCTCGGTATTTTGACCTCCCGGTCAAGGTCGTTATCCAAGAAGAGGTTGTTCCCAACCGATTGGAGATGACGGACAAGACCGAGAAATCTCGTTTTGCTCCCGGGGAGTCCAAGAACCTCGAATACCGAATCAGCAATCAAAACAACATCCCCCTTGATGTGGTCATTCGCCTCGACCAACCCGCGGGCTGGGAGGGTGCCATTCGGGCCACTTCCAGTCAGCAGGGCAGCGATTTCCTCATCATCAACCTCCCCGCTTATTCCTCCAAGGACTTCAGCGTGACGATGGTTGCTCCCGAGGACATCAAGGACAGCGAGGAGGCTCAATTCGAGTTCAGGGTCACCCCCATGAACAACGAGACGCCCTTTGCCGATGAGTACGTCCAGAAGTTCACCTTCTCCTACATGACCGAGTGCAGCGGCGTTAATTGCTTGGTGCTCGAACTCATCAATCCCGAACCTCAGACCATCGTCTTCTACGCCCTGATTTTGGCACTGCTGTTCTATGCACGTGGCCGGTCCGGCCGCACAGAGGACGTCTTCTACGAGGAGGACATGGGTGAGGTTGAGAAGGAGCTTGAACCCATTGACGACGATGATGATTTGCCAGCTCCCGTGCTCGCTCAAGAAGACGATGATGACGATTTGGAATTGCTTGAAGAACTCGAAGATTTGTGAGTCCAATTCGGCGTATGAAATCGTTGTTGTATGAACATCGTACCATTTCCCTTATGAGGCATCAGACACACCCGATAGCGTGAGACTCATGCTGACAGGCTCGAATTCCAATGCGGCCGCGATTCGACCAGCCCTCGCCGAGCGGAAAAAAGCGATGAAATCGCTCATGCTCACCCTCTTGATGGTGCTCTCCACCCTCGCCTCCATTCAGTACACTGCAGTCGATGTGCAAGCCGCTTCCGACCAGGATGGCGACGGCCTCACCTACGGACTTGAGTACCTCATGAACACCCAACCCAACGACCCCGATTCCGACAACGACGGTTTGCCCGATGGATGGGAATGGAAGTACGGCCTTGACCCGCTTTCGTCAACCGGTGCCGACGGTGCTGTTGCCGATCCCGACGGCGACGGCATGTCGAACCTTCAGGAATACCTCTACCTCCAACCCAGCGGTTGGGACAACACCAACACCGCTTCGGTGCTTGACAACGGTGTGTGGTGGAACGGCACCATCCCCGTCAACGACTGGAACGAAGAGGACGCCATGCAGTTCAACCAACCCGCTTGCGGCTCGGCTGGCTCGGACGGTACCGGTTCCATCATCCTGTGCGATGAAGACCCCGTGGGCAACATGTGCACCAACGGCTTTGATGATGACAAGGACGGTTTTGTTGATGCTGCCGATTCAGATAATGACGGCGACGCCGACTGTCTCTCGGACGATGATGATGGTGACGGCGACATCGACGAAGACCCTGCCGGTTGGGACACCGATGGCGACGGCATGCCCGATGGTTGGGAAGCCGCCAACGGACTGAACGCAACCTCGCCTTCCAACGCTGACGGTCCCAACGGCGATCCCGACGGCGACGGCCTGATCAACCTCATGGAGTACGTTAACCCAACATGGACGACCATGTGCGGTTCCTCTCCTTGTTTCCGAAACGGTCCCGATGGCATCGTCACCGAGACAACCTCTCCGTGTGACCCTGTCCAGGGCATCGGGCCCGGTGGATGCGCCACCTACACCGCAGAGGTTGACGGCATCACATCGACCAACCCGCAACGCGCCGATACCGATGGCGACGGCTTGAACGATTCATACGAGGCCTTGACATTGTTGACCGATCCGACCTCCTCTGACACCGACAGCGATGGCATCAGTGATGGCGTTGAAGTCAACGGCGCCTACGGCAACCCGGCCCAAGCCAGCGACCCACGCAACAACAACACGGACGGTGATGCCTTTGATGACGGCGAAGAAGACACCAACTTCAACGGCGTGTTGGATGCGGGTGAAACCGACCCAACACGGCGTGAGGATTCCGGGGACGAAGACCAAGACGGTATTCAAAACTGGGAAGAGAACTTGACATGCACGTTGTGGAACGTTGCGGATACGGACTTCGGAGGCATCAACGACGGCCAAGAGCGCAACATCAGCCACGGCACGGACCCGTGCGATTCGCTTGTGAACTTCGAGACCACCTACATCCAAAACCTTCCAGGAAGCCGCCTTCAAGTCGGCAACGGTTCAGGGTTCAATCCAGGAGGTGGCGTCGGATGGTACAACGTATCGGGTACATGGGAATCCTTTGCCTATGCGACGGTGGTGAACAATGTGCTGCAAGGCGTGTCGAATGGACCGTCCGGCACGGCGACCGATGTGGCCAACCGTAACGGCTCCTTCTGCCACACCTCCGCGGTGGCCGCCGGGACCATCTCATCGACGCAGCAATACTGCGATGACGATTACGAGGATAGCGACGGCGATGGGTTGGCCGACTGGCAGGAACTGCTCGGTACGTTTGGTTGGTTTTCCAACCCCGCCATCGCCGATAGTGACGCCGACGGCGTGAACGATTTCGATGAAGTCCAAGACAACACCGACCCCAACGAACCGTGCACCAACCTCCTTGACGACGACGGCGATGGTTTGAACAATTATTTTGAGAACACCACGGGTTGCGACCTGATTTACATCGGCATCACCAACGGTTCACAAGACGTTTGGGTCACCACATCCACAGCTTACGACACCGATCAGGGTGGGGTTGATGACCGCAGCGAATATTTTGATGGAACCAACCCCCAAAACGACCCGTCTGACGATATTCAGCCCGACGATTTCGACGGCGACGGCATTCCCGATGCGGTCGAAAACCAAACAGGGACAGACTGGACCAATCCAGATACCGATGGTGGAGGTATGCTCGATGGTGATGAGTGTCCTGATATTTTCTGGTTCGTGAACTGTGCTGGCGCACCCTTTGACCCCTTCGACCCGACCGACGACGTCATGTCAAACGGTATCGTGTTCTACGCCAACAACACCTCAGGCACGGTCGACCTCGACCTTGACCACCGATGGCGAACCATCACGAACGATTTCTACACGGGAACGACCTATGCCCACCTTGCCAGCGTCCATCCATCAGAGGCCATCGCCGTACCGATGAGCAATTTCACGCATCTCGCTCCTCTCTCCTTTGCCAATTCAACGGTTCAGTGGAATGTCCAGTACAACCAACCCATCACTTCAGGACAAATCCCTGCCCCTTCGTTTTACTCGAATATCTCGTTTTACTTCGAGCCCACGGCGAACATCTCCCGCTCCAACGACACCCACCTTCTTTCGCTGGTGGAGGGTTCGGTGGACCAGATGGTCTTTGAGCAACCTGAGTACTACTTCGACTGGGCCACATTGGCATCGACCACCGTACCCGGTCAAGGCTTCCCCTACGAACTCCTGGTTGACGAGCGATTCACCAACGCCAGCAGCGAGTACTCCTACGTGCAGAACATCACGGCTGCCGTCATTAGCGAAGCCGGTGCTACCGACGCCTACAGCACAGCGCTTGCGATTGAGGATTTCATCATCAACGGTAACGCTACGACGGAATTCAAGCGAAACTACAACGGCTCAGGAACTGTCAGTCCTGTCGACGTCACGCTCAACGTTCTTGAGGCCCTCAAGGAGGGTTCGTGCCGAGAGTTCAACACCGCCTTTGTAACCATGGCCCGTCTTGCAGGCCTGCCGGCCCGACAGGTGACCGGCTACATCGGAGGCACCTGGACCGGAGACGGTTATGCCGTGTACTCCACCGACGCTGCGACCTGGTCGGAGGTGCGCCTCCAACAAAACAGTGCAAACGGCAACACCGATTTGGGCTGGATTCCATTTGACCCGTGCCCACCCGCTGAGGAGATTGAAATCGTCAATCAAACCATTTCCACACTCACCGTTGCTCGTGACGGTACGGAAACCATCACCGTCTCGGGACAACTCCGCTATGTCGCCAACGGCACCCCCATTCAGGACATCCGTGTCCTCTCCTACCTCACACCGGTCAGCGACGCACCGTTTGTTCCTGGTTTCGGTGCCACGCAGGACCGCCTTCTCGACGAAAACCTCACCGACGCCAACGGGACCTTCACCCTCTCAGGTTTCCCAGCTGCGCCCACCGCTCCAGGCATGCACAACATCGTCATCGAGCACCGCCAGTCGGGCTATGTTTCCCACGACGGTGTCATCTACGATGGCTATGTGAACTTGACAGATAACGCCACGCTGAATCACACGGCGCCCCTGGCCATCAACGCCCCAATCGCTGGTGCGGGCGCCACCACGGTGCTCGAAGGCCGTTTGGTTTTGGCTCAGCAACCCACCGATGAAATCTTCAACATGCCCAACCAAACGGTCTGGTTGGCCTACACCTCATCGGTTGACGGCGCACAGAATCTGTCCGCTCAAACCGATGCCAGCGGTTCGTGGACGATGACGCTTAATTTGAGCGAAACCGAAACGCTCGGTAACCTCTCTGCAACGCTTGGATTCTCTGGCTGGCAAGACACGTCTGTCCCGGGCGCAACGCCAGCAACTTTCCACCTCAACCCCACCACCACCTCCATCGTTCTGAACGTGACCGAAGCCCCGAACTTGACGGCGACCATCGAAGGGCCGCTTACGAACAAGAGCATCATTCTGCTCGGCGACGATATTTGGGTCAACGGCAGCGCCCTCTCGTTGGGAACAACGCCAACAGCGCTTGCAGGCGACCTTCAGTTCTCCATCCGAGCCAATGATTCAGGCGATCAGTGGCTTGAAATGTTCAATTTGAGCGTCTCCGGGACCTTCTCGTTCCAGTTCTTGATGCCAACCAACGTGATGGTTGCAGCGGGTGCCATTGAGACGAGGCTGCGTTTCTTCCCCTCGACCTTGCCGGCGACCGACGATGCTGACATGACGGTTGACCCGCCGTTCTTCCTGCGCGGTTTGCTCACCTTTGTGGTTCAAGATTCCTCACAGGTTCGGGGTCAAGATGCCCTTGTTTCGGTTCAAATCAACGACCATCGAGGAATTGCAGCGAGTCCTAACCTGCTTGGAAATTACGACTTCTCCTTCAACGGTTCTTGGTTCAACACGACGGTTGACCCCGAGTTAGACCTCCTTGAACTCGTCCTCCCGTTGGCTGCTAATTTGACCTCAGGCGATTACCCGATTGGTATCTCCTTCAACGGGTCAAACTTCTACCAGCCTTCGACAGGCTTTGGCTCCATTCGCGTGATGGCGGACATTGGATGGAATCTCTCCATCGGTCAAGATTGGACCTTCATGGGCAATTCCACCCGCCTCTTTGGCGATGTGTTTGACGCCGTTTACTTGACGCCGGTTATCGGCAACACCACGCTCATCAGCGTGAGCCTCTTCACCGAGCAGGGGCCGATTGATGTCGCACAGTCAACCTTGAACAACACCACGGGAACCTTTGACATCCCCATCACCATGCCAACGAACCTGCGTTCGGATGCGTATGAATTCGTGGTGGACTTTGATTTCCTCAGTCAGGCGCCCCCTGGCGGAGCGTACTACGCCTTTGTTGATTCAGCCGTCCCGCCGGCCCCACCCACGCAGATTTCAACGCTGGGTGGCATCATCACGGAGGTGGTGGTCGAAGCCGAACGCCCTGCCTACATCGTCGAGATGAACGACACGGTCTCGTTCACCGCAAAGGTCACCGATATCGCCGACGCCTCCAACATCAGCGGGGTTAGCGTCGATTACATTTGGGATTAAGGCCACAGTAACCAGAGCCTTGGAGCAGTCTCTACCGACGGGGAAGGAAACGCGACGTTTGATTTCACGCCATCGGGCATTGCCCCCGGCTACTACGATGTCGGTATCGTCGTTCAAGATGACCTGTCAGCGGCATTGAGTGCCGGGAACTCACGTCGGTACGGCAATTCGACCATCATCAACGTGACCGTGCAGGTGACCAGCGATATTTCTCTGATTTCGGTTCCAAGCACCGTGACGGCCGGTGTTCCGTTCAACGTCGTGGGGCAAGTGGAGGATGCTGAAAACGCAAGCCGCCAACTCATCAGCGCCGTTCGCTTGAACGTCTTCTGGCTCGAGAATCCCGAGGAGTTGCTCCTCAGTAACTTCGCCACCACCAATAATGGCAGTTTCAACATGACCGTGCCGACCGACACGGCTGGAAACGGAACCACTCGCGGCCCTCACACCTTGGTGATCAGCGTGGTCAACGAATCCTCGCCGTTTTACTTGACCGCCACAGCTCAATCACCTATCCAAGTCATGGGTGTCTCACGCTTGGAGAATCTGCAACCGTTGAACGCTGTGGTTATCAACCGAGGAAACGACATCAACATGTCTGCCCAACTCGTTGAGGCCTCTGATATGTTTACCCCGCTCTCGAGTTATGAGGTCGCCCTGCAATTCCACGAAACGTGGCTTTCGCCACAAATAACGGACGGAGAAGGCTTTGCAAACTTCAGTTTCAACGTACCCTACGACCATCCATTGGGCCTTATTGTGGTTCAAATGGTGTTCAACGGTTCCTCCGATTTGTTGTCGACGAGCGCCAATCTGACGACCATCACCGTTCGCTCACTGACCTTCATGGTCGTGGATCCCATTGCGGCCAACCCAGTTGCGGGGACATCCTTCAACATCAGCGGGCAGGTCATCTCCGACAACGGCTCGGGATTGGTTCAGCGAGACAACAGTGTCTTGGCAAACG
>JAYYBT010000100.1:0-2753 GCA_036162675.1 Thermoplasmatota archaeon | reverse complement strand
TCCTTCTCCAAACCAGCCGGTGACGACAGGCACACCGTGAAAGGCGTCTCGGTCAAGTTTCCTTTGGGAACCTGTGAGGTCAACTTGGGTGGCTGTCCCCTCGCCGTTGAGTTGCAAGCCGATGTCCTCAGAGCCAAGCGGGTGGGCGTCGATGCCACGAATCGACAAGGCATGGGCGATGACGAGGGCGGACAACCGCTCACCGGACGCCAGCAACTGATTGTACGCTTGACGGTCGTCTCTATCGGTGGCCAAAGCGGTCAAGGACTCCTCGATTCCATCCAGCACCCGCTGAAAGATTTCGTAGAGCGGTGATTCGATGAGTGTCGGTGAAAACCGTAAATGATGACTGGCGAGGTCGTTGACCAAGCGCCCAGCATAACGTGGTTCTTGTGCGGCACGCATCAAACGGTCGGTGGTGCCCCAAAGGGCGGAGACGACGAGAACGACCGGATGGTCCGCTTTGGTGATGATTTCCGCAATGTGTTCCAAATCCGATGCATCCCGCAAGCAGGAGCCTCCAAATTTGTGGACCACGGGGAGTTCATTCATGGTCAAAACCCCCTCGAATCATCAGGTCAGCAACCACCAAGAGGGCCATGGCCTCCACCACAGCGACTGCGCGAGGACCGAGAACAGGGTCGTGCCGGCCTTTGACGACCAACGGCTCTTGCTGGTTGGTTTTCATGTTCAAGGTGTGTTGGACACGAGGAATGCTGGAGGGCGGCTTGAACGCGACACGCAGGTGGACGGGTGCACCGGTGGACAAGCCTGCAAGAGCGCCGTCTGGGCGCTCGCCCAACAGCACCGGGTCATCTGAGGAACCGCCCCACGGGTTGTTGTGCTCACTACCACGCATGGTTTGGACACCAAAGCCATGGCCGATTTCCACACCTCGTGCAGCAGGGATGGCCATCATGGCACGTGCGAGCGCCGGTTCAAGTCCGTCAAACCAAGGCTCTCCAAGGCCGAGGGGTAAGCCGAGAACCTGAAGGTCAACCCTTGAGCCGATGGAATCCCGGTCTTTGCGGGTGGTTTCGACCAAATCAGCCATTTTTGCTGCGGCTACTGGGTCTCGGCACCGCAGCGCTTTGCATGTATCGTCAGCCCATCGTTCGGGGCAGGAATCCAGCGGTGCTGATTCGATATTCCCAACGGCACCGAGGTGCGCTTCTACATCAACGCCGTGAGAGGAAAGCCACGGGCGCAGAAGGGCGGCGACCGCAACCAACGGGGCGGTCATGCGAGCACTTGAGGTTCCTCCACCGCGAAGGTCGGCTTCCCCCTTGGTCCGCTTCATCATCACCATGTCTTGGTGGCCTGGTCGGGGATGGTCGGGCAGAAAACTGTAGTCCGAGGAGCGAGCATCCTTGTTGGCGATGTGAACTTCGATGGTTTCACCGGTCGTCTTGCCGTTGGCGACGCCCGTTCTCCATTCAACTCGGTCGTCCTCCTTCCGCTTGCTGCTGTAGGTCCCTCCCGTTTTGCGCAGGGCCATCGCGGCTTGGATTTGCGTCTCGTCAACGGTCAGTCCAGCAGGCATCCCTTCAACCAATGCGCCGACAAAGGGGCCATGGCTTGAGCCACGGAGTGTTACCCGCAAAGCCTCACCAAGACGCATCTGCATGATTCTACGGAGGAACGAACGGCTGGCCCTTTTAGAAGGTGTTCACTCGAGTTCGTCTTCAATTTCACTTGAGAGGAAAGAAGTTTCAATGATTTCAGCTTCAGGATACCTGGTGCCGTACCACGATTTTATCCGTTCCACCGTGGGTTTTTGTTGGGCAGGTACCACAATGACGAGGGCTGGACCTGAACCTGAAATGCCGGCTGAACGAGCGCTGTTCATGAACGAATCATTGGCCATCTTTCTTCCCTCAGCGTCACGAAGAGCAGCGACGGTGCCCCGTCCATTCCACGTCAGCGCCACGAGAGGTTTTGCATCTTGCAGCGCCATCAGGGCTTGTTGAAAGGCCGTTGTTTGAGAGGCGAAATCCTCCAGGGTTGGTTGGTGTATACGCGGGCCACGCAGGACCAACAAGACCGTCCAATCGTCGGCAGAGAGCCCAGGCTCGTCCATCAACACGCCTTCGGCAACCGGCGCTTGGACATCAATGAGTTTCCATCCTGGCGACATGCAAGCCCACGCATCATCGATGGAGCCGGTGAGTGACACACCCGAGGATGTTTGCGCTTGAGCTGCGAGGGCCACCATTTCGTGGGGTTCAAGTTTGGTATCGGTCGCTTGGCACAGGGCTCGCAGCGCAGCGATGCAGGTCGCTGCTGATGATTTCAGTCCCTGCTTCTTTGGAATTTTTGAGTTGACGCCCCAATGAAGTTCGTCCCGCTCAAAACCGCTGGGAAGAGGATGATTGGCATCCATCCACACCGAGAGAAGCGCATCAAGAACGCCGTCCTCATCCTTGACCTCACGTTTGCTGGGGCGGTCAAGAAGGCGAACCGTGATGGGAAGGTCAAGGGCCATGTTGGCACCGTAGCCAAGGGCTGCTGCGTGGAGAAGGCTGCATGCACCGTGTGCGCTACCCTTTCCGAGAACAGCCATGACCTCACCTTTCTTCGATCTCCCCCTTCACCGGTGAACCGACATGCCGTGCAGCATGACCAACCCACCCCAAAACGATGTCATTGGGAGCGAGTTCGGTCACGGATACGGCTTTTGGCTCATCGGAAAGCAGGCGAACGGTTTCCGCTTGTTGCATGAATACATGCGATGTATTAGCGTTGTGGATTGC
>JAYYBT010000099.1:0-14581 GCA_036162675.1 Thermoplasmatota archaeon | reverse complement strand
GCACCCGATTTGGGCGATGGCCGATGAAGTGCAACATCAAGACGAAATCACGCTTGACACCCTCATTGAGATGAGGCTTCAGCAACTGTGGGATGTCTCAGCCGAGGGTGTTCCCGAGCAGACGCTCTCCACGCACACGGGTGCGACATGGGGCATGCTGGAAGGCGAACGCCTGAAGATGAAATTGGACATTGAGGAAGCCATCCCGCTCGATGACGGACGTTGGCAATTGGTCGTGCCGGAGTTGGAGTCCTTGCGATTGGACCAAGCGATTTTCGGGCAAGTCGCCAAGGGGGCGACGCAACAAACGCAGGACGGCATGCTCGAAAGTCAAACTGTTCGGTTCATTTTACTGGCCGGTCGTTCCCTTCTCCTCGACCTGCTGATGCTCGAAGCGATGTTGGTGGTTGATGAAAAACCCCAATCCTCGGTCATCCACATCGATACCGAGATGCTTGCAGCACCCGCTACAGGTTCCTATGCTGCTCCTGCATGGTCCACCCGGCCAGCGGGTGTGAGTGCAGATGATTGGGTTCGCCTTCAAGGGTCGCTCTTCCCAGAACGAATATCCATCTCGCTGTGCGATTGTGATTTGGATTTGCTCGACGTGGAGTTCATCTCATCCGATGGTTTTGACGCAGGGGATGTGCCTTCTTCCTGGGGTCTAAGGAGCGCCTCTGGATTGTTGCCTTACGGTGGTGCCCTGATGTTGGGCGGTCTTGCGTTGGGTCTTGCTGCAACATGGATGGAAGTTCAGCGCAAGGCGAAAGCAGAACGATTAGCGCAGGCCTTTGTGAACAAAAGCGAAAACCAATGGAACTGATCAAGCCTTGTCAAGTTCTTTGTTGACCGCCTCAGCGGTTTCTTCTTCTGTCATCTTGGCGGCTTTGGCGGCCATTTCGATGGACTTCGCTTCGGCATCGGTGATTTCGCCGTCTGCGGCTGCGGACTTGATGGCTGCTTTGACGTTCAAATCGGCGGCTTCCTCGTCGCTGATGCCAAGGGCTTCTTGGAAGGATTTCAGCTCCTTCAATTCCGCTTCGGTGATAACGCCATCTTCCCAAGCAGATTCATAGGCATGAACGAGGAATTCCTTGTAGGCCTCTTGGTTGAGCAAAACATCGCGAATCAAACCGGTGTCCACGCCCTGGTCGTTGTTGACCATGTCGAGGAGTGCAATTGAACGTCGGACCTCCTTGACGCCCATGTCTTTGAGTCCATGGCCTGCCCAGACGGCTCCGGCTGCGACCACGGCTGCGGCGAACCAACGCATGATGTCGGGGTCGACGAGGTTTCCTGGTTCAACCAGATGAAAAATGCCGAGCACGACCATGGCGGCACCGCACATGACTTCCACCCAATCGTTCAAGTCTGGTTCATCATCAAACACCGAAAGACGTTCTTCGACCATAGCGTCTCGTTCGTCGCTCATGACCCGACCATGGACAGGTGGAACTTGTAAGTGTCGGCAACAAAAGCAGGGCGTTGTCCTTTTGAACCGCTGCCCAATATGGATGGATATGGAGGTGGATGACAGAGCCGTTTCACGTCTTGAATTGCCACCTCCGTTCCTTGATTTTCTTCAAAATGATTGGGGCATTGAACGCTTGCATCCTCCTCAGGCCAAGGCTATTCCAAGCATTCTTGCTGGCCGAAACACCTTGGTCGCTATCCCCACGGCATCGGGTAAATCCTTGCTCGCATACATGGGCATGGTCAAGCGCATTTCTGAAGGCCATGAACGGTCCAAAGCGGTTTACATCGTGCCGCTCAAGGCCTTGGCGATGGAGAAATATGAGGACTTGAAGGACATCGCAGCAGCCACCGGCTTGACGGTCGGCTTGGGCATTGGTGATGCTACGGCTGAAGCAAAAAACATCGATGATTGCAATATCCTCGTTTGCACATCGGAGAAATTGGACTCTCTCCTGCGTCATCGTGCAGAACTTGTCGCCGATGTTTGCTGTGTGGTGGCCGATGAATTCCACCTCATGAACGACGGGACTCGAGGTCCTACATTGGAAATCAACTTGACACGTCTTCGCCACATTAAACCGGATGCTCAAATCATCGCCTTATCGGCCACGGTGGGAAATTCACCTCAACTCGCGCAGTGGCTTGACGCCGATTTGATTCAATCGGACTGGCGTCCTGTCGCCTTGGAATACGCAACCTTCCACGATTTCCATGTTGAACCAAGGAAGATCCAATCTCCCAGCGAGGACGGGAAAATCGCCGCACTCAGTCCACCCAGAGACCTGGTTGGTCTCAAGAGTCATCCCGTTTGGAGCGTGGTCAGCGATGGCTTGGACCAAGGTGCTCAAGTGTTGATGTTTGTGGGGACGCGCAGAAGCGCCCAATCTGAAGCCAAAAACTTGGCCAAGCGTGTTCGCAAGCGCTTGGTTGTCGAAGATCCGGACCGGTTGGAAAAACTGGAGGCCTATGCCACCAAGCTCACCGGACGAAGTCAATCCAACCTCGCCGAACAATTGGCTTCGTGTCTTTCTTCGGGCGTTGCTTTTCACCATGCGGGTTTGACCAATGCACAACGCAAGGACGTGGAAGCCGCCTTCAAGTCGGGCCTCTTGGTGGCACTGACCGCCACGCCGACACTTGCTGCTGGCGTCAATTTGCCGGCCCGACGGGTGTTGGTGCGGGACCTCAAACGTTGGGACGATGGCATGAGTCGCCCTCTTCCTGTGATGGAGGTTCGTCAGATGCTTGGTCGAGCAGGCCGTCCAAAGTACGACACCAAGGGGGAGGCTTGGGTTTACTGCAAAGGCACGGATGGGTGGGAGGTGGCCGATGCTGTCGCAGACCGCTATTTCTTCGGCCCCATTGAAGACATCACCTCAAAACTCGCCTCCGAGCCAGCGTTGAGAATGCACCTCTTGGCCAGCATCGCCACCGGAGGTTTGGTTCACAAAGGGTCGATTGAGCACTTCTTTTCCTCGACCTTCCTCGGGGCTTCCCTCCCATCCTCGCAACTGCGTGAGCGTTTGACCACCATGTTGGATTGGCTTGTTGAGGAGCGATTTGTTCGTAAGTGCGGCTTGGATGAACACTTCACGCCTCGCTGGGCCGACGCCGCCATCGACGAAGCTGAGGCTTGGGACGACACCGTTCCCGTTTGGGCCTCAAGCGCACGAACCACGCAAGGCGTTTCGTGGTCTCCAGAGGGTCATCATGCATCGCCTTCACGGCGACCTGCAAGTGCTCATGGCACGCCTTCAATTGGCTTCTCCAAGGCCACCTCCTTGCACCAAACGGGAGGCTGGGCTCAACCAGCAGCCGAAGATGGCCCCAGCATGCGATACGAAGCGACACCAATGGGTGAACGCGTGACACAGTTGTATCTTGACCCGCTCTCGGCCTCCATTCTCCGTCGCGGCTTGCGTCGGGCAGTGCGTCGCTGCGTTCGCCAGGATGCACCTGTGACGGATTTTGGTTTGCTCCATTTGGCTGTTGCAACGCCTGATTTTGTCTCGCTCTGGGCCAAGTCCGCCGACATGGAGGTGAATTCGCCGACGTGGCTCAAAGCCAACGCCACGGAAGATGAATTGTTGATTGAACCAGGATATGCGGAAGCGCTGTTGAGTGATGTCAAATCAGCGTGGATGGTTGAGGAGTGGACCGAGGAGACCACACTTCGGCAACTCGAAGAAACACTTGATGTCTCGCCAGGTGATGTTCATCACCGTGTGGATTTGATGGGATGGTTGCTGGCCGGTGCACAACATGTCCTGCTGACCGATGATGTGTTTGCCGAGGAACACCTTCCAGTCGTGGCTGATATCGTGCAGCAGTTGAGCACCCTTCAGCAGCGTGTTCGCCACGGTTGCAAGACAGACCTGCTGCAACTCGTGAACATCCGCCCTGTGGGACGACAACGTGCCAGAGAACTTGCGGCTATGGGTATGCGGGAGCCAAAAGACGTGCTCAAAATGTCGAATAAAAACCGAGAAACATTGCTCGCAAAGCGTGGTTGGGGGCCTGTTCTTTTGGAGAAAATTCATTCTGAAATTCATCGGGTCTTGAAGCGTGCTGCAGCGAATCCATCGGCGCCAGTCATCAGGGATGATGATGCTCCGCTCGCAGGTGAGCGGCGTGAGGATGATTGAAATCCGAGGGCTTGGTGGGTACCAATCATGAGTTTCCCTGTGTTTCCTTGTCAGGGCGTTCGTGTCGAAGGTGATTCCCCGCAGAGACATGTGGAGACCTTCCTCAAGATGCGTCCATCGGCGCATTGGGTGCTTTTGGGTGGGCACGCCGTCATGAGCGATGAACAGCTCTGGACCGCTTGGATTCAAGCCTCTCGAAATGCACTAAGAGGACGCATGGTGGCCCGGAGCATCGACGCAGAATTTCTCAGGTACCTCGCAGGAACGCATCACATTTCGGAAGCCTTCAGTCGTGCGGGGCTCCAAGAGGGCCAAACCACGGCATGGGTGGTGTATTTGCCAGAAGCAGAGGGGTTGGAGAACGACCTTGGGCACCTCCAGCCCGTGGCCAAGGAAAATGCAGCCTTTTCCGAACAATTGTCAACGCTTCTTGACCAGCTTGCTTGGCCCTCCGAAATGACTGGAGCATCCTACTCTATAGAGGGCGCTCGCCAACTTGGAATCGATGCCGATGGATGGGATAATGCACGAGTCCACGAATCCATCATCGCTCACATCCTCATGGCCGATGACCAGAGTTCATCCCACCGCTGATGGGAGGGTTGAAAGGCTCCCGCTTCTTGGTCTATCCATGGTGATGGCAGCGAAGCAAAACGACGGGCACCGGCCGACATCAGGGCGGTACCTCGACCAGGAAAAGGTGCGAAAGGCGCTGGATTCAGCACAGACCCACGGCGCGAGTTATGCAGAGGTTCGTGTCGTTGCTTTGACCGAGTCCTCGGTTGCGATGCGAGACGGTGTATTGGAGCGTGCCATCCCCGGACAAGAGTTGGGTATGACGCTTCGGGTGCTTGCCGATGGTGCATGGGGCGTGCATTCCACCACGGACCTTGCCTCGCTTTCCGACCAGATTGAATCAACAACTCGGCTCGCAAAAGCCGTTGCAAAGCGTCGCTCGTCCAAAGAACGACCGATTGGCCTAGCGGAAGTTCCCGTCCTTGAAGACGAGACGCACTGGCGTTCTGTGTTGGACGTTCGAGACACCGACCTCGACCAAAAAATGGCCCTGATGAACGACATGTATCACGGGGCCAGCGGTCATGAGGACATTGTGTCCATCCGAACGGGGTGGAGCGACGAGCACATCCACACCGAACTCATGACCACGGAAGGAATGGACCGTGTATGGTCCTTCCAACGCTCACTGGTCAACGCCATGGTCACCGCCCGCAGGGACGGCGAGGTGGTCTCTTATCGCACCCGGCATGGCGGCCAAGGCGGTCTTGAAATCATACAATCAGCGGATTTGGTCGGGCTTGGCGAGGATGCACAGCGAGCTGCTCTTCGTCTGCTCAAAGCAGAGCGAGCACCCTCTGGAAAACTCCCTCTCATCGCCGACAAGGACCTGACGGGTGTTTACATTCACGAGGCACTCGGCCACCCTTGCGAGGCCGATTTGGTCGCTGCTGGTGATTCCTGCTTGGACGGGAAACTCGGTGAGAAAATCGGAAACGAGATCGTCACCGTGGTGGACGACCCCACGATGATGGGCGGTTACGGTGCTTATCCGGTTGATGATGAGGGCGTCAACACCCGAGAAAAGGTGCTCATCAAGAACGGTGTCTTGACCGAATACCTCAACCATCGGGAAACAGCTCACCACTTTGGAGTGGAACCCAACGGCGGTGCGAGGGCTCAGGACGGTCTGCATCACCCGCTCGTTCGTATGAGCAACACCATGATTCAGGGTGGCACGCATGCCGATTTGGATGACCTGATGGAGGACATCCAGTACGGCGTTTACGCTTGCGGTACTCGGGGCGGCCAGGTCGACACTGGCCGTGGCTCCTTCCAGTTCGCAGCCCAGGAAGCGTGGCTGATTGAAAACGGAGAATTGACCCGTCCTCTCAAGGATGTCAGCGTCAGCGGGCTCACGCTTGAAATTTTGAAAAACGTGGACGGCTTGACCAAGGATGCCTCTCTTGCCTCCCCCGGTTTCTGTGGAAAAGGCCAAACCGTCCCCGTTGGTGATGGTGGCCCAGTCATGCGAATCAGCGAAGCGTTGGTGGGCTGATATGCTGCCTGATGGAGCAGAGGACCGGCTTCTTGCCAACGCCAACACCATAGCTCAAGCATGCCGGAAGAGCGGTGTGCAGCAATGGGACCTCATCGGTTTCCAGTCCTATGGCCATCAACTTGACATCGAAGCAGGAAAAATCACCATGGCTGCAGGTGGTGGTGAGGGCGGTTTTGGGGTTCGCGTGGTGCACGATGGTCGTTTTGGATTTGCTCACCTCGTCGACGTTTCTGGAGCGGAGCGAGCCGTTGACCAAGCCGTGGCCATCGCAAAGAAATCACCGTCCATTGACGGTTTTGTGTTGCCGAGTGAACAACCGGCAAAAGAGGTGGATGGGCGGTTTGACGCTTCTCTTCTCGATTTGAGTTCCGAAGACTTGCTTGAGCAGGCCGATGCTATCCTCTCCCATGTGAAATCACTCGATGAACGAGCCATCGTCACCGGCGGGGGCGTCGGTATCTCCGCTACGGCTGGATGCATGATGAGCAGCGAGGGCATTCTCTCAACGGGCATGACCACCTCTCACGGCATCGGCTTGCAGGTCACCTTGGATGTGAACGGTCAACTGACCAGTTCTTATCAGGGTCAATCCAGCAGAAGTCAACTCCCGGAACTGCCGGATTGCATCGGCCGAGCGGTCCATTGGGCTCAAGTAACTCAAAACCCACTTGAGGTTGAGAGCCAGGCCACCGAGACGCCTGTGTTGCTTACAAGCGAAGGGTTCTCGCCGCTCTTTTCGATGGTTGTTCCCCCAGCGATGTCCGGGGAAAAGATGGTTCGAAAGGAATCCTTCTGGTCTGAACGCTTGAACGAGCAGGTCATCAATCCTGCCCTCTCGATTCACGATGATGGTTTGCTCGAAGGCGGCATGGCCTCCGGCTCAAGGGACGCTGAAGGTGTTCCACGGCGCCATCAAAATTTGGTGAAAAACGGTCGCTTGACCAACATGCTCTGGTCAACTCGGGACGCCGCTCAACAGGTCGCAGAAGGCCGCACGGAAGCCGCATCTTCCACGGGTTCAGCCAACTCAGGTGGGCATCAATCGCCACCCTCCACGGGATGCACGGAGTTGTTCTTGACCACGAATGAAGCCACACACTCCTGGGACCAATTGCTTGAACAGATGGGTGAAGGCTATGTCGTCAACAGTGTGATGGGTGCTCACACCGCCAATCCGACCAGCGGTGATTTCTCGGTCACCACCAGCGCCATTCTCAAGGTTGTTGACGGCGAGGTGGTCGGTGCACTCAAGCAGGCAGGTCTTTCCGGAAATTTGGCAAAAGCGATGAACGGCCAGGTCGTTCTGGGCAAGGACGTACGCCGCCAAGGCTCGTACTCTTCGGGCAGCATGCATCTTCCGGATGTCTTGCTCATGGACGGGTTAAGAATCAACCCAGCGTGACATCTCAAGTTTCTCTACGGGATTCTTTATGTCCTGTCGTCATTGGTAAGAAGTCCCATGGAGGTCAAGGGAGTGTCCAATCTTAACCAACCCGCACGAAAGCCCGCCGCCTGTTCTCCGTACAGGCCCCGAACAACAACGCCTGTCGGAGGACGATGTCATGTCTGAAGAGAAGTACGCAGACTATGTCGAAGCCGTGCAGAAAGAATGCCCGGAAGCCGATGCCAAGGAAATTGCGGAGGCCTTTGCCAAGTACGAACAAGAGTTCTACATACCTCCACAAGACGCCATGCGCTCGGTGCTACGCCGTTTCCAAAGCGGCACCTCACCCGCCCCAACTGGAGGCGGAACATCCTCTCGGGAAACCAAGAAAGTCGCCGGTCTTTCTGAGCTTAGTGGCAGTGATCGCGATGTTGAAATTGAAGTCGCCATCATCACGCACAACGTTCGTGACCAAATGATCAGAGGCGAGGAGAAGCAAATCGCCTTTGGAATGCTCGAGGACAATCCTTGGGAAGAAAACGGTCAACGCACCCGCTGGGACTACAAAGACTGGGGGCCTCATGCCAACCTTGCAGCAGGAAGCATTGTCCGCATTGAGGGTGCCAGCGTGAACGAATACAACGGAAAGATGTCCTTGAACATCAATCAATCAACGCGCATCGTCGTCCTCAAGGAAGGCGTTGCCACTCCTGTGGCCTCCAATGACCCCATCGACATTGATGCAATTCCAAAGGAAGGCTACATTTGCGTTGTCGGGCGGGTTCTCGCAAGTCGGCCTGACCAAATCCACAGAAAGGACGGTTCGGGTTCGATTGATGTCGTCCGTGGTCGTCTCGCCGATGACACGGGAACCATCGGTTTCCTCTCCTGGGAACCCTTCGAGCATGAAGTCGGAACCTTACTGAAAATCGATGGCGCTCAAGTTCGGAGTTTCAGGGACACGCCAGAATTGAACTTCGGGCGAACCACTCGCATCGAGGTCTTCCACGACACCAACTTTGCCGACCTTGAGACCTTGGCTCAGAGCACCAAAACGAACATCGCAAACCTTCGAGACGGTTCTCGTGATGTCGACGCTGTTGTCCAAATTACGGACATCATGAAGCGAACCTTTGAGCGAGACGGTGAAGAGAAATTCCTCTGGTCCGGTCAAATCGCAGACCCAACGGGCCGTTGCCGAATCAGCATTTGGGACACGCTTCCCTTTGACGAAGGCGACCTACCGGTCACCTTGGAAATCCGAGGAGCACGGGTTCGCGCTTGGCAAGGGATTCCAGACATCACCGTGGACAAGGCCGACCAGTTGACGGTCCTCGAATCTCCACCGTGGGATGACAGCATGGACCTCACCAACCACTCCGTTGATGTTCCATTGACCGCTGTTGTGGCAGGACCAAGCCGTGTAGGGATGAAAACGGGGGGTATGTTGGTCAGCGTCCGAGAGGATTCCGGCTTCATTCTCCGTTGCACCGAATGCCGTCGAGTCTTGCGTGATGGAGCATGTTTTGACCACGGCGCAAACGAAGGAAACGAGGACATTCGACTCCGAATGGTCATGGATAACGATGGTGTCACGGCCGCCGTACTCGTGAACAAAGAGGCGACCCTCGCAGCCCTTGAAATGACCCACGATGAGATGAAAGCCAAGGTTGAGGAACTCGGCGACCTCGGGTTCGTCCAATTGGTTCGCGAACGCCTGCTCGGGCGCCGTGTGAGCGTCTCAGGGCGCAGTATTGTGGATGACCAAGGTGCGATGGTGTTGGCAGATGGCTTTGAAATTGAACAACACGACGCCCAAATGCGGGCTTCTGAGTTGCGAGCGCAGTGGGGGTGGGCATGATGGAACGTGCAAGAATCGCCCGTCAACCCGCTCATTTGCTCCTCGCTTCTGAATTTGGAAGCGCCACCCTTCACGAGAAGGGCTCAGGGGAATACGACCCGTCCTTTGTCATAACAAAACTTGGTGCCAAGGTCAACCGAATCGTTGCAGCAGGATTGCTCGAACGCTTGGAGTTGCGTGAAACCAGCAACGGTTCGTCGCTTTACCAGGGACAACTACGAGACCCTACTGGACTTCACTACTTCTCAATCGGTGAATACAATTCGGAGATGATGCAGGAGCTGGCTCATCAGTGGACCGAACGCCTCAACGATGGCGAACCGCTCCTTGTTATGATGACGTCCAAGACACGTTGGTATCAAACCGACGAGGGCGCTGTCTACACGTCTTTGCGACCCGAGGAAGCATGCGTTGTCAAGCGAGAAGTCTACGCCAACTGGTTGTTGGATGCCTGCGAAGCGACGATGGCTCGCATGAATCAGTTCACGTCCTCCTTAGAGGTTGAGCCGACGCTCGATGCATTTGCACGGGCTGACCTCCCCTCCAGCCTGCTCGCTGCACGAAATCACTACGGCGAAGTTGACCTTGAGCCTTTCAAGCTCAACTTGATGCAGGCCCTCGATATTGCTGAGGGGCGGATTGAGGCAGCGACCACGCCACCACCGGTCATGTCCCTGCCCGATGAGCCATCGGATGCCTCTTCGGAAGGCGGCCAAGATGTTCAGGCGTTTTTGCTCCAGGCCATTGGGCATTTGGACCAGGGCGAGGGCGTGACCTTTGACACGCTGTTGAAAAACGCCGTTGCTCGGGGTTTTGTTCGGGAGGTTGCCGAAGCCAAATTGGAGGAAATGCTTGACGGTGGAACCCTTGATGAGCCAAGGTTTGGCTGGTTCAGACTCGCCACAAATGAATAATTCGCCTCCAACACATTCAAGTTCTTCTCACGCTGTGGGTGGAATAGGGGTCAGACATGGCTGGAATGGATTTCTTTATTCGCCCTGCAACGGGCACTTCAAGTTCCGATTGGGTACGAATTGCGAATGCGGATATCAAGGTGAGAATGACACGCCGGTTGACGCGAACGGTGGTCCGAGGCCAAGAAGGCGATGACCTGCATGACGAGGGTTCCGAGTCGACCATGTACACCATCCGTGGCGAATTGACCATCGATGAATACAAGCGAATTGTGACCATGTTTCGAACGGGCCAGCCCTACATCCACGATCCCTTTGAAGAGCGTGATGTGAAAGTGATCTTCGCCGTCATGGAATACGACAGCTCCAACGAGAGTTTCCACTTTGAACTGCTTGAAGACGTGATTTGAGGGGGTGCAAGTCGTGCGTGAACTGGAGGAAAAGCGAGAACTCCTCTATGTGATTCGCACGATGGACGTGCTGATGTCCTCTGGCGTTGGTTTGGAAGCAGCCCTTCACACCATCGGACGCGGTGGCTATGGCATTATCTCAGAGGATTTCTCCTCGATGATGAAGCGCCTGCGAAAAGGCACGGGGGGCGGTCTTGACAAGGAATTGAAGAGCATGATGAAAACAGCGCAATCCGCTGGCTACAAGCGTCTTCTCAACACGCTTTACACCAACGTCACGCAAAACACGGACTTGGTTGAAACGCTGAAAAAGCAGGGTGCGAGGATGGAGGAAGACCGAACTGAAGAGGTTGAAAAATACATTGAAGCACTCGGCGGTGTACCCGAAACACTCCTTTCTATAGGCATGATTGGTCCAATTATTTTGGCCATTGTTGGCTTGGTTCCACAATTGATGTCAGGCGACCTTGGTGCCTTCATGTCCCTTCCAGATTCGGCGGTCATCAACAGCGTCGTGAACATGGGTTTGTTCATGACACTCGTCGGCATGGCGCTCATCGGGCTCAAGGCGCACACAAAAGACCCGGGATTGTGAGGTGAACAGATGCTCTTTGGTTTCCTCGAATCCTTCAATGACTCGCCCCTCCTCCTCTACTTGGCGGTCATTGCCGTTGCCTGCATCGGTGGCGGTATTCCGCCAATGTTGGAGCGCCGCCGTCGCCGTGCGATTGAAAATGCCCTCCCGACGTTTCTCGAGGCACTCTCGGATTCCGTTGGTGCTGGTCGCGGTTTGCAAGAAGCCATGATGGAGCAATCCGAGTCCAACGATGGTCTTCTGGCTTCCCTTCTTTCAGAAACGCTGAAGGAAGCCCATGCATCCTCGTTTGAAGCGAGTCTCTCAGCCTTCGCTGCCAAAACCCGGTCCAGTCAGGTACAGCGGGTCATGATGTTGATTGAGACCGCCATCCAGCAAGACTCTGGACTACGTGATATTTTGAGCGATTTGAGCCGTGACTATGAACGGCTCAACGATTTGATGAATCAACGAGAAACCGAGCTCTCTGGCCGTGGCATGCTCATCATCATCTTTGTGAGTGTTGGCTTACCTGTACTCATCGCATTTATTGTGGGACTGTTTGCACCTGCCAGCAAAGGCTTCCAAATCACCGCTTTCAACCAAACTTTCAGTCTCTTCTTCGCCGCTGCATCCGCAGTGGGGGTCAGTGTTTCCGGACGAATGATGGGTCGTCTCAAGGACACGTTGTGGTGGCTTCCCATGTGGATGGCCATCTCCATGGGGCTCTATCTTGGAGCCGTCAAAGCCGTTGGGGGTTAACGAATGTCAGAAGAAATCTTGGAACAATACGGACGAGTGACCATTTACACCGAAGCAAACCATCCATCTCCAATTTACCACGTCGATGGCGATATTCAAGCCAACCCCTACGGCGACCTTGCTGCTCTGTTTGAAGACGATGCGCTTGAAGAAGTGATGTACAACGGAGGAACCCAATGTGTCAAGGTTGCGCACCGCAACCACGGCATGTGTCGGACCAATATCTGGATTGACGATGAATCCGGTCTTCAAATCGCCAAGAACATCGCCTCCTTCACCAACGTGCCGTTGGGCGATGGTCCAGGCCTCGTTCCCATCTTTGATGGTCGCCTTCCAGACGGTTCTCGTGTGAACGGCACCATTCCTCCCGTTTCACCCGATGGACCCACGCTGACCATTCGTAAGTTCAAGGAAGACCCGCTCACGATGATTGACCTCGTGAACTTTGGAACCGTCAATTCCCGTTTGGCAGCCATGATGTGGGTCTGGATTGAAGGCCTTGATAGCCGCCCTGCCAACTTCGTTATCGCTGGTGGAACAGGTTCTGGTAAAACCACCACCTTGAATTGCTTGGGCATGTACATCCCATGGTCTCGTCGTCTCTTGACGGTTGAAGACACCGCTGAATTGCAAGTCTATCACGACCACTGGCTGCGTATGGAGACCCGTCGAGAGCGTCCCGATGGCACACCGGAAGTTGACATGAACGACTGCCTCAAGTCAAGTCTTCGTATGCGACCCGACCGTATCATCGTCGGTGAAGTCCGTGGACCGGAGTGTGCAACCTTGCTCACGGCCATGAACACAGGGCACGACGGTTCCTTTGGTTCACTCCACGCCAACACGGCGCAGGAAACGGTGACCCGAATGATCAACCCGCCGATGAGTGTGCCGCCCATTATGCTAAGCGGTCTTGACCTCATCATCATTCAAGCCCGGCTTCACGTCAACGGAAAAACGGCCCGTAAAATCACCGAAGTGGCTGAAATTGCTGGTATGGAAGGCGATAAGCCTCGTCTCAACGCCATCTGGAAGTACAACGCCGCCACCGACCAAATCGAAGAAACGGGTATCCCCTCCAAACTAAGAGAAACCATTTGCAACGCTGCGGGCGTGACCCCTGATGTGTTTGAGCGCCATGTCTCTCAGCGACAAGCCATCATCGAGGACCTCTGTCAGCGAGGCATTTCTGACATCCAAACGGTGACGTCTGTGATTCAGAACTTCTACGCACAACAGCACTGAATCATCCGTTCAAGCGGTTGAGCAGTTCGTCCACGCGGTCAATTTTTCCTCGGACACGAGCGAGGCTGTCCGAGGCATCAGCCACCGACTCCGCAACTTCCGTTTCCTCTGCAGGGGCTTCTGCAGATTGGGGCTTGAAACTGGCAGCGAGTGTTTTCAATTCGGTCACGATTGCATCCACTTCCGTTTCGGTGACCAAGACGCCTGGAGCGATGCGTGGAATTTCACTGGGGGAAAGGTAGCCAAGTTCAGCACCCAATATGCCAGCACATGCCAGCACACGTGGGCGGAGTTGAGCCGTGTTGACCTCATAGCCCTTTGATTCAAGGAAGCGAATCACGAGTGCCTGTTGGGCCTCGTCAAAGCCGTCCTCTCCTGATTCAAGAATGGTCTGAACGAGTTCCTCAAAGGAGGCGATGTTACGCTCAAGACGCTCAATGGTCATGCGTTCGGATTCAGGCATGTGAACCGCTCCTCGGTGGAGGATTCTCATCATGCGTTGGCGCCGCTGAACCACGGGGTCATGGAGAGCTTGGGATTCAGCGATCTCGATGTGGAGGTCGAACAAAGCGTGCAAGCGTCCCGATACGCTGGGGACCCGTAGGTCAAGATTCAGGTCGCGCCCTTCCTGTTCAAAGGCCATGCGGGCCTTCACAACGTCCGAAGCGTGGAGAGCGAGGATGTTTTCCAATCGGTCCCGTAGCGTGCTGCGAACTTCCTCGAATCGCCTCAAGGCCTCCCGCTCACTCCACGATTGAGGCAGTGCGATGGCAGCGTTGCTCTCGTTTTGTACCTTGAAATCAAGTTCCATGATCATCTGGGCCACGGCTTGGTGAACGGGTGCAAGGTCGGTGGCAAAGCCCTGGCCTCGCAGGGATTGTATGAAGGCGTTCATGTCCTCTTGGTTGGTGGTCGAACTGACCATGAGGAAATCTCGAGCCATGGCATGAATTTCTGCGGTTCGCCCTCGAAGTTCCATGAGAGCGGTTTCCACCTCAAGACTGTGCGTTTCGCCAGCGTGCTGGATCATCGGAGGTACGGTGTTGGTGGCATCAACCGGCTCGGGACGGAGTTGGTGTTCAAGTTCAGCATCGCTTTGGGATGAGGAGACGTCGTGGCCGATGCTCGCGAGGTCTTCCTTGAGAGATAGTTCTTCTTCGTAGGTCCAACCTTCATCGTGGTCTTCCACGAACGAAGCAACCGTTTCCTCCACCGTTTCGGGAGTTTGTGGTG
>JAYYBT010000098.1:0-8856 GCA_036162675.1 Thermoplasmatota archaeon | reverse complement strand
ACAACAGGTCGTCGTTTCCTCCAACCTGGTTGGCCAAAAGGAAGGGGTGGTTCAGCACAGCGGCAGCGTGGCGGGCCACGGCCAGACGCGTGGTGAATTTCTCTGTGTGAAACGGAGAGGCTGAGAGGTTGACCGTGGCGTTGATGTCCACGCCTTGTCGGGTCCATTCAGCAATGTGTTCAATCGGGTCTTGCGCATAGGATGAGGGCGTCATGCCGGCGGACTGCCAAGCATCTTCGCAAACGGTGACCCCGAGGGTCAATCCCCCGAACGAACGGGCAAGGCCAGAACGATTTTTCGCAGCAAAATAACGTGCCTCATCAAAAACGTCGTAGGTGGGGAGGAGTTGCTTTTCAGCCACGATACGTCCGTGCTCGTCGTTGGTAATACTCGTGGCGTCTGGGCCGGAGCGCACCACCCCGTTGGTTGGCAGGGTCCGGTCGTCTTCAGCGGGAATCGGGGTGCCGATGAGAACCGGGAGGGGGGTCCGCATGCTCAGGGCGGCCTGCATCGAGCGTTGAACAAAATCCCGTTCCATCAACAAGTCTCGTGGCGGGTAGCCGCAAACGGCCAACTCAGTTGAGATGCCCACCGTAGCGCCTGCCTGCTCGGCTTGGGTGGCGAGTGAAGACAAACGATGCACGTTCTGTTCAAGGTCGCCGACCGTTGGGTCAAATTGCAACAAGCCGACCTTGCCCATCGAATCACCCACGAACATCCTCAGGGGTGCTTAACGATGTCACCGTTAGCGTCTTTGTACCACCACTCATTTGTAGCCTTGTCATGGTACCACCAATAACCGTCAGCGCCCTTGACCCAGTCCGTTTCCTCTTCCTCGGTGGAAGCAGCAGCGGTTGTTCCAGCGGTCGCTGCAGCGGCCGAGGAAGCGGTGGTGGAAGCACCGGCAGCATCGCCTTCGTCATCATACTCATCATCGTCTTCGTACTCGTCCTCAAACTCCGAGGAGTACTCGTCCCAGTCGTAGTCCGACCTCGAGCCGGAATTCACCGTCATTCGTCGCATCCATGCGAGCAAGGTCACCACCACAGCGACCAAGAGAAGCGCTGTGATGCTACCGATGAGTGGATTCACATCACCGAATAATTTCTGGGAGAAGGTCGGGTCTTCGGCTATGCGAACGTCGATGTTGGGCCCGCTGACCGTCATGCCGTTATCGAGCGTGGCTTCCACCCATTGGACGCCAGGGACCTCAGGTCTCCAATCAACGGTGACCAAACCAATGGTCTCCGCCTCGGCGATGAAGGTTGTTCGCTGAATCAGGACTCGCTCGCCGGCGGGGTTGACCGTCTCGAACTGAACGCCGATTTCGCCCTGCAAGGAACCGATGTTTTCCACTTCGAGTTGAATGGAGGTCGTGTCGCCGACTTCCATGAGCAATCGGGAATAGGTCAAGGCCGAAGGAGCAACGGTGAATTCAGGTTGTAACCATTCCATGTTCCATGTGGCCAGGTAAGGGTTGTTCAGGTTGCCACCCAGACCGGTGACGGCGTTCCCAGCGAGGTCGCGCCCTGCGATGCTGATTTTGACCTCCATGCGGTCGATGAGCATCTCGTTGGTGATTTCACTGAGGTTCATGTCAGCGTAGAGCTCAAGGCGCAGACCGTCAAGGTCGTCCCCTTCAAGCATCATTGGTTCACGTCCAGAGCGAATGACATCGCCCGTTTCGAAATCTTCCACCTGCCATACCAACTCAAGGGATGACAGGTCAAGGCCGCCCAATTCTTGGACAATGACTCGAACTTCATGGTTTTCACCACCTAAGATGGCAAGCGGGCGTGGAGACAGCACCTCTTGGGGTGCAGGCCCCGTTCCGTCGACCACAATCCACTTCACGGACGTTTCCTGTTCGGTCAAATCCACGCCTTGACCCTCAAGGCAACCAACCTCCCACGTCATGGGCAAGGAGCCGGAGGTTGCGGGTGCGTTGAGCGAGATGGACCAGATGCCATCAATCGCCGAAGCACTGTACGTCTGGCCGGCAAACAAGACATCGACCTGACAGTCAAAGTCGGGCACCGTGGTCGTTTCGGCGAACACGAGACCACCGGAAATTTCCATCGGCGTCAAGGGCGTCACACGAGCACCGTCACCGAGGAAGGATCCGCGGGTTAGATGGAGGTTCACGGTCTCTTCAGGAATCGCAAGCCCTGCGGAGAAGCGCCACCGGTGTTCAGGGAAGTTTCGTGTCTCCTCTTGGCCGGCACGGTCGACCACGAGAATGGCGGGCTCTCTGCGGTTTTCTCCCAAATCGGGCGTGTTCCAGCCAAAGTGCATGTGAATGTTCAGCACGAGGTCGTTCTCGTACGGGTCAGCGATGCCGTTTTCTCCAAGCATGGTGCACTGGTCGATGACAATGTGGGTGGAGGTCGTGGTGCATTGACCGGTCTCAAACGACCATTGGATGCTCATCGGGTCGCTTCCTTGGTTGCTGGCCAGCATCACTTCAACGGTGGAGAGGTCAGAGCCGCCGTTCGGTTCTGAGATCTTGACATTGAGTTCGTAGGGTTGGGCTGGGTGGAGCCAGGACATTCGGCCATCGGCCCACGCAAAGGCGTCGGGGGCCAATTCAGGCGCCCCGTCCACCGCCAGTTGATAGACAAAGAGTTGTTCACCTTCTTCGGCGCTTCCACCGTCTTGAATGGCGTAGCCGGAGGGGTCCGAGCCTTCGAGGTACACGGCCACTTTCTGACCGAGGCTGCCGGCGGTGTCGTCCATCATCAAGGTGTAAACGCCGGTGAGCGCCGTCAAGTCGCTTGGTACGAGCATCGGAACAGGATTGAATTCGCCTTCGTCAGGCCATCCGTTCGAGTTGGCATCGTCCGCCCATTCCTTCCATACCATGGCGGTCATCGCATTGGGAAGCACGGGTTGGTCCAAGATGGTGACCTGCATCACTTGGGTTGGACTCGGTGTGCGATGGTCGTAGCGGTACATCGAGGTCTCCGTAACCCTTGGCTTGACGGAATCCACCGTGAACGTCCGACTGATGGAACTCGGCTCAACGATCGACGAACCGTTGAGAGAGACGAGACCGATCTCCCACTGCACATCGCCATAGGTGAACGGAATATTCTCGGTGAAATTCCAATACGCGCCGTCCACGGCGGTGGTGTTTCGCACCGCTACACCGTCCCGATAAAGCGTGAGTTCGGCGTCGCCATCGACGAAACCACGGGGTTGTGAAACGCCCTCAAAGCCAACGGCGACGGAGATGTTCATCGATTCACCGCCACGCAGGTATTGCCGGGTTGGGCTCATCTCAACATCGTCTTCACTGAACACCACGGATTTGAGTTCGAGGTCGTTATCGTACCCCTGAGCGAAGGCGTTGCCCCAGGTGTGCGTAAACGGAATGGAAATGACGCCGCTCTGCATCACCAAACGGGATGTGGCGGTCAGTTGAGCCTCGTCGTCCCACATTGGTCGAAGTCGGAAGGTGATGTTGGTCATGACGCTCATGCCGTCTTCGGTGATTTCAATGCCGTCGGTTGGATGGATTTCGACCAAGTCGGCGTCGCCCAAACCGGCGGGTCCACCGCCTGCCGCAGGGAACAGGAAGGTCGCTTGTCGCTCTTGGCTGTAAACATCCAACCGGTGGTGGGTGATGCTCCCCCCAATGACCTGGTACTCGGTGGAAATGGTTTGCCACTGCTTGGAAGGTGTGAGCACCGAAGGTGCGTCCACCATGGCCCCGTCTTGGAGAAGAACGGTGCTGGAGGTTTGCAGGCTGACGACCTCAACGGTCAATCCGCCGCGTTGGTCCGCCATGAACGGCAGCGGGATGGCTTGCATGCCGCCGATGTCCTGAACTGAGGTGCGTGCTTCGTTGACGCCCATCACGAACGAGGAGGACGCATCAGCCACGAGATTGTGGGTGGCGTGGTACGTGGCTCGTAGACCGGCGAGCACAGCGACACCGTTTCCGGAAACTTCGATGCGTGCCTCGGTAAAGTCCGTGCCCAAAATGTCGACCGAATTGCCCGTGTTCGCCAGTGCAGTGGTGAACGCGGCCAACTCGCTGCCGTTGAGATGGAATTGTCCGGCCGTGGACCCGTTGGTGCTTCGGTTAGCAACCAGGGTGTTTTGGACAAAGAGCGCGATTTCTAGCACCGTTCCCGCTTCGGAACCATAACTGAACCCGAAGGAGGTCAAGTCTTGGGAGGGGACCCAGACTTTGGCGTCGCTGGGTGCGCCGGAGGTCAGCGAGAGTTCCATCCGCTCCTCGGCGTTGGCAAAGCGGTCCTGCCAGCCCCAGGTTCCCACTCGAGCGTCTTCCCCGCCCCATTCGTAGCGCTGGTCGAGGTTGAAGTCCAGGCTTGGACGGGCAGGGTGCTGGCCACCAAACATGTCCATGGCGAGGTCTTCGACGTTCCAAGCGGTGAAGTTGCTCATGTTGCCATCGGCAGGGAGAACAGAAATCACTCGGGCTTGCATACCCACGGTGTTTTGGTCAACCTGAGGGATGTAAGGCAAGCTCACGTTCATCCAAGCATCGTCGGGATGGTAGCGGACCTGTACTTGTCCATTGGCCACCGTGCCCGCTAATTTTGCGTCATAGAGCGGGGCATTGGCCAGCAACCACGGCGACGTCAAGGTCGAGTTCGCCTCAAAGCCGGTGACACCGATGCCGGGAAGGTATTCTGCATCGCTGATGGACCATCCCCGCTCCGTTGGGTCCGTGATGAATGATTCACGATGGGCGCCATCGCCGGCGATGGAGTGGACGACAGGGATGCCCCCGCTACCGCCCTTGAATTCGAGGTGGAGGCGGAACTGGTCGACCAGGGTGTGGTCGAGGAGGTCGAGGGGAACGAGGTGTTCGTTGGAGCCCTGCATGCCGGGAATAACCTCACCTGCGGTGTTGAGAACCGACCAGTTGAGGTAGGAATCATCGGGAATGTCCGCCTCGATGTAGAGCGGTGCATAGGTGTCGGCCGCAAGGAGCTGGGTTGAACCCGTTTTGTGGCCAAGCGTCGGGCTGGTCCAGTTTGACTCCGGCGGCGTGGCGATGTGGATGTCGTCGACAAACCAGTAATCACAGCAGGTGCTGCTGCCGCTTGTCTGGTGGATTCGGAATTGTGAGTTGGCGTGCACAGCAGCAGCGGGCAAGGTGGTCATGAACTGGAAGTTCGATGTTTGGGAGCCGCCGCCGCTGAAGGTTTGGAACACGGTCCATCCTCCAGCTGCGGTCTTGTACTGGAATTGGAGGTTCTCGCCGCTGTCGGGCGTTTCACCGCAGCCAGAGCGGCCTTCGTGGACCCAAGCGTGGAAGGGAATGTTGGCGCCGCCGGCGAGGTTGACAACCGGCGAGGTCCCGTAGGTTGAGCCAGCGTAGGTTCGGAGCGAACCACCCGACGAACCGTTGTACCCGCAAGCGGGTGATGAGACCCGAGCGGTGTAGGAGTTGGAGAACGTCCAGCCCTGATTATTGGTGTTAAAATCCCAAAGAATGCCGGGAGAAGAGCCGGTCAACACACCGTTGGAGACGCTTGAGCCGTTGGAAATCGCATCCGGGTGCGTCCAATCGCCCTGGCTATCCCACACAAATCCTGACTGTGTCGGCAAGATCTTGGGTGTGAAGTTCAATTCAGCGTTCACAAGGGGTTCGCCAGCAGGCAAATCCAGTTTGAACATCGTGTTCGGAGTGGGGGTCAGGGTGAGGTTCATCACATCGCCTTGACCGGCTTCGCTGACCACGTTTTCTTCGGCCAAAACCGATGCATTTGGGCCTGGAGGGGCGACCACGCTCAGCCAACTGCTCATGACAAAAAGCACGACCAAACAAAGAGCCTGTGCATGGGCACGCCTACCCGCCATGGTCGTTGGTGCTCATCCAAGGACTTGAAGGATACCCCTTCAGCATCTGCCAAATTTTGATTCCCATCGCCCTGTTCATTGGTTTTAACAATCGATATTTCCGAGTGATAGGAGAAAAATGAACAAAAAGTGGAGGAGTGTTCAAAACCGCGCCCCCGGTGGGCGAAACATGGCTCAACCTTCATCGGCGGGTGAACTGAACGCCGTGGATTTGGAAACGGGACTCTTGGAGCAATGGGCCACCGAGAAGACCTTCCAGTCCTCCATTGACGGTCGTCGCAACAACGCACCGTTCATCTTCCTCGAAGGACCGCCGACGGCCAACGGCAAACCCGGAATTCACCATGTGGTCGCTCGCACCTACAAGGACCTCGTATGCCGCTGGAAGGCCATGGAGGGGTTCCTGGTCGAGCGAAAAGGCGGCTGGGACACGCACGGCCTTCCCGTGGAAATCGAAGTCCAAAAGCGACTTGATTTGATGAGCAATGAAGCGATTGAAGCCTTTGGTATGGCGGAGTTTAACCAAGCCTGCCGGGAATCCGTTTGGACTTACGAAGCCGCCTGGCGAGAGATGACCGAGCGCATGGCTTACTGGGTTGACCTCGACAACCCATACGTCACCCTCCACAACGACTACGTTGAATCCGCTTGGTGGGCGCTAAAGCAAATGTTCGACAAAGGTCTGCTCTACCGCGGCCACAAAGTCCTGCCGTACTGCCCTCAAACCGGCACGTCGTACTCCAGCCACGAGGTGGCTTTGGGCTACAAGGAGGTCGAGGAGCCTTCGGTTTATGTCAAATTCAAACTCGTCGATGACGACGCCTCCATTCTGGCGTGGACGACAACACCGTGGACCCTGCCTGGAAACGTGGGCTTGGCGGTTGGACCGGACGTCACCTACGCCCGCTGTCGCATCAAGGAAGCCGCAGGCGATGCATGGGTCGGCGCAGGTGGCGCAGATGTTGGTGAAGAGGTCATTTTGGCCAAGGAGCTCATGAAAGAAGTGCTCCGACACCATGTTGACATCATCGATGAATTCCCCGGCTCAGACCTTGTTGGTCGCGCCTACGAGCCGCTCTTCCCCGATGCCGTGCCACGAGGCGATTCGACCACGGCATGGACGGTGCTTGCGGCTGACTGGGTCACCACCACCGATGGTACCGGCGTTGTTCACACCGCCGTCATGTACGGTGAAGACGACTACAACCTCGGCATGGAAGCAGGTTTGCCCGCCCATCACACCGTGGGCATGGACGGCGCCTTCGTGGAGGGAACGCATCCCGAACTTGACGGACAGTATGTCAAAGGCTGCGACGCCACCATCATCGGGCTTCTTTCAGCCCCGAAAGGCAGTAACGGCAAGGGCCCAGAAAGCGGCCTGCTCTACCGAGAGAAGGATTACCTCCACGACTACCCGCACTGCTGGCGCACCGACCATCCGCTTCTCTACTACGCCATGGATTCCTGGTTTGTTCGCATGACGGCGGTGAAGGACAACCTCCTGAAATTCAACGACCAAGTCGAATGGGCCCCGGATTGGGTTGGCGAAGGGCGCTTTGGTGAATGGCTGCGCAACGTCAAGGATTGGGCCATCTCCCGTGAACGCTACTGGGGAACACCGCTGCCCGTTTGGCGAAGTGAAAGCGGTGAGATGAAGTGCGTAGGCTCCATTCAGGAACTCCAAGACGAGGTGGCCAAAGCGGTGGCTGCAGGATTTGAGAACCCGGAATGCCCCGACGATGTTGACCTTCACCGTCCCGTCGTCGATGGCTTCACCCTTGTCTCCGAATCCGGTGAACCCATGAAGCGTGAACCCTTTGTCATGGATTGCTGGTTTGATTCTGGCTGTGCTCCGTTCGCACAATGGCACCACCCCTTTGACAACGAATCCACCTTCAACGCCTCCTTCCCCGTCGACTACATCTGCGAGGGGGTAGACCAAACACGAGGTTGGTTCTACACGCTGCTGGCCGTTTCAGCCACCGTGTTTGACAACATGGCCTACAAGCGGTGCCTCTCGCTGGGCTTGATTTTGGACGCCGAGGGCAAGAAGATGTCAAAATCCAGGGGCAACATCGTCGACCCTTGGGACCATTTCAACCGCGAGGGGGCCGACGCCACCCGCTGGTACATGGTCACCGCAGGGGCGCCTTGGAACCCGATGAAGTTCGACCCGAACGGTGTACGAGAAACCTATGCGAAGATGTTCTTGACGACGTGGAACGTGTACAAGTTCCACGCCGATTATGCGGCCTTGGACGGCTTTGACCCGGAGGCACAAGAGGTTCCGGTTGACCAGCGCAGTGCGCTTGACCGTTGGATTTTGTCTCGCCTTCACACCGTGGCCAAGGCCTACCACGAGAATTTCACCAATTGGCAATTCCACAAAGCCTGCCGAGACCTCGAAGATTTCATGGTCAACGATGTATCAAACTGGTACGTTCGCCGAAGCCGCCGACGCCTGTGGGACGAAGCCGACAGCCACGACAAATTGTCCTGCCAGCACACGCTCCACGAGGTGCTCGAGACGGTGTGCAAATTGGTGGCCCCTGTCTCACCGTTCATGGTCGACCACATTCACCGAAACTTGACCGGTGTCTCGGTCCACACCGCCGACTGGCCCCTAGGCGTGCCGGGAAGCCTCGAGGGCGCCACCGCCGATTCGTGGGATGAAAAGGCTGCAGTGGCCACCGCCGTTCTTCCACCCCAAGACCTTGGCCTCGAAGACACCATGACGCTAGTCAGGGAACTCGCCGAAGCCGGGCGACGCATCCGTATCGACGGAGGACGACGGCAACGCTTGCCGTGCGCTCAAGGCTGGATCGTGGCGGGCCCAGACCTTTCAGCCTTCCACGACCTTTTGGCTGAGGAATTGAATGTGGAATCCATTCTGGTCGAAAACGACCTCGACCGCTTCCAGCAAATTGAGTTGGCACCGAATTTCCGTGCGCTCGCCCCGAAGGCCAGAGCCGAAGTCAACAACGTGGCCAACGCCATTCGCACAGCGGAGGACCCCGT
>JAYYBT010000097.1:0-6984 GCA_036162675.1 Thermoplasmatota archaeon | reverse complement strand
GTTGCTTACCTTCTTGCTGAACTATGTCCCCTACATCGGTTCCTTATTGGCCACAATTCCACCGATTCTGCTCGGATTTATCCTTCTTGACCCTGCTATGCTGGTGCTGCTCACGGTCCTACTCTTGACCAATCAGCAACTTTGGGGGAACATCATCGAAACGCGTTGGGCCGGTCGAGCCCTTGACATCTCACCTGTGCTTCTCCTGGTGGTCACGGCCTTTTCCTTCTGGGTTTGGGGCATCATTGGCATGATTCTCTCCATCCCGCTCGTGGTCATTTTGAAAATTGTTCTCGAGAACATCGACGCTACCCGTCCCTTGGCCATCCTTCTTTCAGAACGTGCGCCGACCTTGGAAGAAGCATGGCGCGAGGCCATCAAAGACGGCCGAATCACGGCCTATGAGGAACGCATGCTCAACGAACTGCAAACTGTTCTGGGCTACACTGATGAACAGGTGAAACTCATCTCAGCTCGAATTGCGGCCGAATACGCCTTGCGACGAGGTCGCTTGAGTGTTGACCAAATTACCTTGATTCGAATCGGTATTGACCAGATGCATAACTCTGAGGACTGGGATGAGCAATTCGAAGCCATCGTTACGGAGGGTAAACTCAGCGTCAAAGAGCGATTATTCCTCGGCCGCCTTGTTTTCGCCTTCAGCGACGAAGAAGAGGAAGAAGAGTGATTCAGAGCACTTCGGTCAGAATGCGCTCAAGTTCGGTGTTGATGGTTAGGATCAGCGTGCCGAACTCGGGTGGGATGTTGGGGTCCTCGTACAGTTCCTCCAGTTTTGATTGAGCCATGGCGATGCGAACATCCAGTTGTCGGCCTTTGTTCAGCAGCCAGTTTTCACAGGCTTCTTTGGCCTGTCGGCGGATGTTTCGGGGGACTTTTGGGTCGTCAATTTGATTGATGACGGACGCAACTTGTTCTAATCGTTCTTCGATGTCCATGGTACTCACCTTGTTGCACGCAATAGCGGCTGGTTGGTGGCCGTCTTTAAGTTGATGGCCGCCGTGGTTCATCCATGCAGGCGACCAACGAGGCCATCTTGGGATGGACAAGGGTCGCCGTTCTTCTCCTCGGCATGGGCTGGGCAGCGTGGATGGACCATAAGACGCGCAGAGTTGCAAATGAACATTGGATTGTCTGGGCGAAACCTGCCATTTTCATCTGGGCACTGGATTTGATGGTGCAAGGGGCGGACTGGACCATCTACCTGACCGCTTCAGCCGTTGTCGCTTATGCCAGCGTTTCGGTGTTCGGCCGACCGACCATCAAGGACGCTTTGAACGGCTCTTGGATGGACAGAACATTCCTGTTTTGGTACGGAGTGAGCATGATTGGCTTGGTTGCTGGTGCGGTACAGTACCAAGCGACCACGCCCCTTGAGGTGGTGTTGGACGACGGGGACAGCCTCGGCATGTTGTGGTGGCGAACAGCTTCGCTGCTCTTGGTGATTTTGTTCATTGATTTGGCCTGGCGCCTCCGCCTCCTGCACGGTGGCGCCGACGCCAAGGCCTTGATGTGGGTCACGCTGATGTTTCCAACGTGGGCCTCGGTTCCGCTTCCCTTCAGCAGCATGGGCGAGGGTGCCGTCGTGGCCTTGCCGGTCAGCATCGCCTTGCTGATTTGGGGCGGTCTCGCGTTCTTGTTCATCCCCGTTGTCATGCTCACTGTCAACCTCAAGCGGGGGGATGTACGAGGATTTGGCGACCTGCGATTGGCCTGGCATGCATCCATGATGGCCGTGGACGAGGTGCCTCACCGGCACGTGTGGGTCTTGAGCGACACGATGGTCATGCCAAACGGTGAGGAGCGCGTCGTTCATGCGACCCGCGCACCTCGAAAAACACCAACCAAGGAGGCGCTCGCCGAGCACCTCCAGCGTCTTTCATCTCTTGGTGTGGAGAAGGTATGGGTCAGCCACAAAATGCCACTGTTGGTCTTCTTGTTCCCGGCCGTGCTTCCGCTCGTCTTGTTTGGAGACCCAACAACCCTCTTGATGCAGTGGATTGGATAGCGCCATCAGTTGCCCTTGCGCTCGATGTTCTTGGGACGAAGTCCCTTGTAGCTGCACTTTCGGCAGCGGGTGGCACGAACAGCGTTGCGTGCGTTGCAGCGCATGCAAATCTTGCGGTGAAGCAAGCGGGCTTCTGCCTCAGGGAATCGTGCCATGATGGGGCGACCGAATCCCCCTATTTAACCGCAACCACCCGCTTTGGGTATGTTCAAGGTTGACCGATGAATGGCCATGCCATGAAGGTCGTGAGGTTGCCGGGCATCCATCACGACGGGAACGTCGTCCTTGTCTCGGGCTCGCTGGGCCATCTTCTCATCAACGCAGGGACTTCATGGTATCAGGCCCTGCAGGTCGAACGCATCACCGGGCAATTGGGCGATGAGCGCTTGGACCGCATTCTCTTGACCTCACGACGCTTTCCTGTTTCGGGTGGTGCCGCCCATGTTGCCGAGGCCTTCGGGGGCGTTCCTGTTCACATTCACGCCGATGGCCAAGCCGCCCTTGAGACGGGTGATTTTTTCACAACGTGGGCCAATCGCTACGACTCTGACATGCCCCGAACGGCCACAGAGGGATTGAGCGAAGAGGATGTATTTCCCATGGGCGGCGGTGAGGTGGTTTCCATCCATCTTCCCGGTCACGCCAGTGAGGGTATGGGCTTTCACATACCGCACCTATCCACATTGGTGGTGGGGGCGCTGATTCCGAGGGCTGACCGGCCAACCCGTTGGGACCTTCCTGGTGGCTCCTTGATCGATGTCATCGCCAGCCTCAAGCGCATCAAACGGCTGAACCTGACATCCATCGTGCCGTTGCAAGGCCCAGCCATTCGTGGTTCGGAGCATGTTCAGGAGGTGCTTGACCGGCATCTCGCCTTCCATGAAGAGGCCGTGAACAACGAAGGTCGACCACCATCTTCGTGGGACCGACCGGCTCCAACAGCCGTTTGGTTGACGCCACGCACACCATGGCCACTCGAAGAACACGAAACGGTCTAGGCCGGATAGGGCATGAAATACGTTTGGCTGAGTCGCTTGTGTCGTTTGACACGGTAGGCGGCAGCCGTGTTTTCAACATCATGGGAAGAACCGTCCAGTGTTCGAACGTGATGCATCCACCCGCTGCGGACATGCACTCGCTCGCCTTCAATGTGGAGGCTTGAGACCGGGCCGTCGATGGTAAATTCGTGGATGCAGCGTTTTGCTCGCCCGTCGCACACCGACCAGACGGCGCCGTGCTGCGTACCGACAAGAAAGTGGAGGGCGCCCTCATCAACCAGCGTCAATGCCCGTATGCCTCCTGAATTGAGGGAGAACTTCGCAACGGTTTCCAGGCGAGGTATGGTCAGGACGACGACATTCCCGTCAGCGGTTCCGATGGCCGTTGCGTCAACAGGGCCCATGGGCCCGCGCATGGCAAGAAGAACGGTCGGCAAGCCCTCGAGTTTGGTTCTCGTCGCCCGCCCTTCACGTGGTTTCCACGAGACCACACCGTCGTTCATGGCGACCAGTGTGCCGTCGTTTGTCGTGAGACTTCGGACAATTGTACGTTGATTCATGGGGTGAATGAAGTGCTGGAGGTACACCTTACTTTTTCACACCCAACGGGAGAAAGTGAAAGTGAACATCAGTACATTTCGTCGTTCTTGTTTTCCTTCTTCCACTTTCGGTAGCAGGACTTGCACACGCGCACACGACCCTTTCGCATCTCATAGCCGTTGGAGCCCCACATGTCGATGGCGTCGTCAACCGAGAGCGAACGTCCGCCCATGGATTTGTCAGCGAAGTTTTCACAGTCCCGCACGCCGCATGGCAATTCGCCTTCTTTGGCGCTGGATTTCGTTTTCTTCTGTTCCTCGCCGGCGTCTTTCTTGTGCTTCCGGGCCTTCGCCTTGAATCCCATGCTGGGGGCTCGGTGGCCCCGTTCATGAAGGTTGCCTCGCTCACTGTAAGTTCTGGTACTGACGAATTTTTTCCAGCAGTCCGTCGATGATGCGAAGCAAGCCACGCAGCGTGACCTCTGAGACGTTCGCTACTGCACAGACCTCCGATTGGGTGCGAGGTGTTCCTGCATCGCTGGCGGCCTTGTAAATGAGTGCGGCAGCTACGCCCATCGGTTTCTTTCCCTGCCAAACATCGTCGTGCGGTTGGATGGTTCTCCACAATTCGTCAAGCGGGGTTCGGATGCTAGGCTCAAGTCCGAGGTCGGACATGAACTTGTCAAAGTACTCGTCAGGTGCGGTGATTTTGTGCATGTTGAGGCGGCGAGAGACCTGGCGAATCAAGCGTGAAAGGTCCTTTTCGCTGATGTCAAAGGCCTCAGCCACATCGGGAATTTGGCGGGGCAACCCTTCTTGTCGGGCGACAAGGTAGGTGCACGCAGCGGTCACGCCGGCGATGGAACGACCGGTGACGAAACCTTCGCCGGAGAGGCGACGGTAGAGGCGGGCCGCCTCTTCTTGGAGCGGTGCGGGCAGACCTGAGCGGTCACGGATGAATTGGTTGGCTTTCACCAAATTTCGCTCACGGCTCTTTCGGGTCTTCGACCGTTCGTCGATGACACGACGTCGTCGCCAATCTCGGCGGGCTTGGGAACTCATGCCGTGGCGGGATGCAATACCGGTGTTGAGGTCGCGAACATCGATGGTGGTGTTGAGCCCCTTGTCAGCGAGGGTGTAGGTCATGGGGCGGCCGACACGAGACCGGTCCTCACCGTTGTCCCTGTTTGTCCATTCGGCACCCGGGTCGGGGACGTTTTCCTCTGCCACCAGTCCACAATCACCGCAGGTGATCTCGCCACGAGAGATGTCGAAATCCCAGTTGACGGCGCCGCAATCCTCGCAGGGTCGGGTGTGACCCTCAAGGGTTCGGCGGGAATGGTCGTGAGGCGTCATGCCGGGCAGGGTTGGGCTCGTAGCGGTTCTGGCCTGTGTTGGCTCGTTCTTTTGTTTCATCATCTCAACTCCTTGTTTAGTAGTGGAATGTTGTGTTATATAAATCCGAGGTTTCTTTGCACACACTTGGTCTCGCTCAATACACGGTTTAGGTCTGTGACTCAGTCGGGCGCCTCGTAGTGAAGTTCACGTTTCTTGTTATAAACGGTCGTTCCTGTTCATGGGTGTGCTTGGTACGCCCCGGCCACGAAATTGAACCAAACAGCATCACAGGGTTCAAAGGCGTCCCGCGGTGCCAAGCGACTGAGGATTGAGATGCCAGCGACCGTGATTCTGGGTGCTCAGTGGGGCGATGAAGGAAAAGGCAAACTCGTTGACCGGTTGGCGGAACAAGCCACATGGGTCGCCCGATTCCAAGGAGGAAACAACGCTGGACACACGGTGGTCCTCGGTGAACAGGTGTTGAAATTCCATCTGCTCCCTTCAGGCATCACCCGTAAGGAGTGCCATCTCGTGCTCGGCGATGGCATGGTCATTGACCCGTGGGTGCTCGACAAAGAACTGAGCGGATGGAAAGAGAGCACCGGCGAAGACCCCCGTGGTGAACGCCTCTTTGTCAGCGAGCGGGCCCACATCATCCTTCCCTACCACCGCTACATGGATAGCCTCGACACCAAGATCGGCACCACCGGTCGTGGCATCGGACCCACCTACGCTGACAAAATCAACCGTGTCGGGCTTCGTTTTGGCGACGTGGCCGAAGTGCTTGGCGACGAGGACTGGACCAACGCCACGGTGGCCCGCATGAACGCTTCCCTGGAAGCGGCGGGCTCCGGTGAACGAGTCTCGGCTGACGGTTTGGCCGGCGACATCGCATGGATTCACGAGAATTACGCAAGCTCCATCGCCAACACTGGCTTGATGCTCGACAACGCCCTCAAACTGGGCGAGCATGTCATCCTCGAAGGCGCACAAGGCTGCCTGCTGGACATCGACCAGGGCACCTTCCCCTTCGTCACCTCGTCTGTTACCTCGCGAGGCAACGCCACCCACGGGGCCGGCATCCACCCCGGGCATGTGGAGGACGTCATCGGCATCACCAAGGCCTACATCACCCGTGTCGGCCACGGCGCCATGCCCACCGAACTCGATGACGAGGCCGGTGAACACATGGGCACAGTGGGTCATGAATTCGGAACCACTACGGGCAGGAAGCGACGCTGCGGTTGGTTTGACGCCGTGGTCATGCGCCACGCTCAGCGCATCAACGGATTCACGGGTCTCGCACTGACCAAACTCGACGTGCTGGGCGGGTTGGACGAACTCAAAATCTGTGTGGCTTACGAACTCGACGGCAAGGAGATCACCGAACTCCCCTCCACCGCCT
Source organism: Thermoplasmatota archaeon (assembly GCA_036162675.1). Taxonomy (GTDB): domain Archaea; phylum Thermoplasmatota; class Poseidoniia; order Poseidoniales; family Poseidoniaceae; genus Poseidonia. Next base: position 678 of record JAYYBT010000097.1, on the reverse strand, counting down.
CCGCCCTCGCCCGCTGCAAACCCATCTACATCACCATGCCAGGTTTCCCCGAACTCTCACTTTCCGAGTGGCTGGCCATGGCGGTTCATGCCAACGAATCAGGCAAAGGCATCGCTGTCCTGCCTGCAGCCGCTCAACAGTACATCGCGAAACTCGAAGCCTTGGTGGGCGTGCCGTGCACCAGCGTGGGTGTCGGTCCAGACCGTGATGCGACCATTGACTGCGTTTGATTCGCTGTCCTGCACAGGTGAAGGCTCAAAAGGGAGAGGCCCACCGCTCGGATTACAAGGGCGCTTAGCTCAGTTGGAAGAGCGTCTGGTTTGCAACCAGAAGGCCGGGGGTTCAAATCCCCCAGCGTCCACTTTGCCTCCTTTTGCAAAGAGACGTGGCCGCTTTGCCACGCCCTTCGCTCGCAAGGCTCGCTGCAGAGCGTTGGCCCCAGCGTCCACCACCCATGTCGAACTCGAATCCTCTGTTCGACGAAACAGAGCTTCCTTTGATGATTCGGTTCAGAAATTCTTGAGGACAAACTTCATCTTAATTCGGGATATGTAACAAGCGTGGACGAGGAGAACCTGCTGTTTATCGGTGCTATCCTCAGCATCGCTCTTGGTGGCCTCTCCCTCCGACTCGTTCGGAAGAATGTCAACCTTCCTTGGAACGAAGCCATGGCCGCTC
>JAYYBT010000096.1:0-4674 GCA_036162675.1 Thermoplasmatota archaeon | reverse complement strand
CATGACGCTGTGTGATTTCCAATAACGAAATCTGTCGCTTGAGCGGCAATTATTGCACAGCCTTCAAAGACCCTTGACGATGCCATGAGACCATGTTCTCACTTCGCTTGGTGGAGCAACCTCTGCCGACGACCGAACGCGACGTTGACGGTCTTGTTGCGTGGCTCATCGACACCCTCTCACTGGTGCGAAAACGAGGGGAAGCAACGGCCGACCACGGACGAGCAGGCCCGGTTCATCGCTTGCTGCGCGACCACCTGCTGGGTGTCCCTGACCAAAGTTGGGATGCGCAGATGTTGGCGGACGAGTTGGCGCAGATGCCCGCTTCCCTGAATCACCATCTGGCTCGGTTGGTTGAAACGGGTCTCATCGGGTTCACCAACGAAGGGAAAGGTTGGCGGAAATACTTCCTGCGTGGCGGTTCCTTAACCAACGCTGTGGCTTATGTTCAACAGCACGCCACGCTCATCGTTCAACAGCGGTTCTCGCTGCTTAACACCCGCTGGCAACGCTCAGGAGAGCCGCTGCCGGTGGAGTTGCCCGAGGATGAACACGCCCTCTTTGCCATCGGTTTGGTGGACCACCGACCGCTTCAAGCGGACGGCGAAGGGGACGAACTCTCTCATTGGATGAACGATTTTGGCCTGCTCGGGGAACGACCGGGGGCGGAGATCGCCGCTGATTCGCTTTCTGTCCGTCTCTTTTCCACCCTGTTGGAGCGGGACCTCCCCTTATCGTTGGACGAAGCAGCGGAAATGCACGGCGGACAAAAAGCGAGGGTTGGGCGAATACTGGACCGTTTCCGAGCCACGGGAATGGTTGAACGCGTGCCGAGAACCGACCGGCTCAACACCGCCTTGTGGACGGCGATGACCACGCAACACCAACGCCGAGGCGAAGATTGGATGCTCAAAAAGGGCGGTTTCCAGCGGCTCTTGAACGAAAAACAGCAATCTGCATTGCTCCAAGTCCTCGGAAAAGGTGCCTTGACCATCGATGACGTCGCCAACCACCTCGCCTCCGTTGAAGCCCGAGAACAGATGCTGTTGCTCAACCTGTTGGGTGGTCGTCTGCCCATGGGCTACAGAATGTCCGGGGCCTCCGCCGCTGCCGTGCAGCGCCGAGTCCAAGACCGCCTTGACCGGGTGTTGCGTCGAATGGTGCGCGTGGCTGGTCTTCTGGATGAAGCATTGGCTTCATCCCTCTCCGAGTGAATGGGTGTCATCATGTCGGAATTCATCGCCCCAAAGCAAGGCCCTTGGGACGGTGAGGAACGCCCGCTGTTTTTGGCACCCATGTCGGGCGTTACCGACCTGCCCTACCGCTTGCTTGCCAAAGAGTGCGGAGCGGACGTCACCATCACGGAATTCACCAATTCAACCGCACTCACCCGTGAAGCAGCAACCTCGTGGCGACGCATGGAAACGCACGAAACGGAAGTGCCGTTCATTCCCCAAATCTTTGGAGGTGACCCCGGTGACATGGCCACGGCGGCTGAAATGCTCGCGCCTTCGGCCGATATCATCGACCTCAATTTCGGCTGCCCGGCGCCAAAAGTGACCAATATTTGTGCGGGTGCTGCGCTCATGGGCGAGCCAGACCGACTGGTCAGCATGGTGGAAACCATCGTCGAACGCGTGGATGTTCCGGTCACCGCCAAAATGCGCCTAGGCACCGGAGGTGGACGGGCCAACAACTCCACGGAAATTTGTGAACGCCTCCAAGATGTGGGTGCTCAACGGCTGTGCATTCACGGCCGAACGCTTCGTCAACGCTACTCCGGCGAGGCCGACTGGACGAGCATCAAGGAAGCGGTGGACCGTGTGGAGGTGCCCGTCATCGCCAACGGCGATGTGGTGGACGCCGCCTCTGCCTCAGCGTGTTTGGAACACACCGGGGCTTCGGGATTGATGATCGGTCGAGGTGCGATTGGACGACCGACCGTGTTCTCTGACATCAAGGTCGGTTTGGGCTGGATGAAAGAATCTGACCTGCCGTGGGTTGCGCAGCATGACGACTGGCACGGACTGAGTGAAATCGGTCAGGCCTTCGCCTCGAGGAAATGGTGTTGGGACCGCTACATCGCCCTGTCCGAAGCCACCGTTGGCATCCAAGGAAAGTGGATGCAGCGTCATGCAATTGCGTTTACCAAAGGGCTCCCGGGTGCGAAGAAGGTGCGCACGCTGATGCACGAACAGGAGACAGCGAAGGCCATGGCCGATGCGATCAGTGGCTTCTTGGCAGGTGTTTGAGCCTCAGAAGGTGGATTCCCACTCTTCGAGGTCGTTGGCTTCTGCCCATGCTTCGTCGGTGGTTTCACCACGGACCTTCAGGACTTCTCGGGCGAGGAGCCAGTAGATGAGAGCGAGTGAGCGACGACCCTTGTTGTTGGCAGGAAGAGCGATGTCAACGTTGCGCAGGTGGTTGTTGGCGTCAACGATGCCGACGATGGGCAGACCGGTGGCCACGGCTTCGCGCAGAGCTTGCTGGTCGTTGGCAGGGTCGGTGACGAAGAGGATGTCAGGCTCGATGTAGGAGCGGAGAGCGGGGTTGGTCAGCGAACCTGGGATGAAACGGCCAACAGCGGAGTGTGCACCAACGGCTTCGGCGAACATGCGGGCAGGGCGCTGTCCATATTGGCGGGCGCTGACGACCATGATGGAGGGTGCATCATAGGTGTTCAAGAGAGCAGCAATGGAGCGAATACGAGCGTCGGTGATGTTGATGTCAAGAAGGTAAAGACCGTCTTCTCGGACACGGTCGATGAAGCGGCTCATGTCAGCGCTCTTCTGTTGGGTACCGATGTTCACGGCGTTCTCCTCGTAGGTTTCGGCGGACACGAGTAGACTGGCTTCTTCGGACATGTTGAACCACAGCAAGCCGCCCACAAACCCCCTGTATTAAACCGCTTCGTCGGGTTCCGCCGTTGATTTTTGCTGAGAACCACAGCACACAAGGTGGAAAAGGACTCAATAAAGAGGGCTTGCCGTGGCTAGATATGGCGGCGGAGAAAGCGGTTCCCGAAGGAAGCGCACCCACGCACCCAAACGCCGTAAAAGGTGAGGATGGAGGATGGCAAACGCCTGATGGCAAGGCGTTGCCCGTCAGCGCCAGCGACCTTGAGCGCTACACCTACTGTCCTCTTTCTTGGCACCTCGCCGCGACTGGAATCAGCGGAGAGAGCGAGGCGATTGAAGAAGGAAAACGCCAGCACCAAGCCATTCACGAATCCATCATGGATTTCAAAGGCCATCAATTCCAAACGCAACGGAATTTGCTCATCTGGCAGTGGTGGTTCAGCGTCATCGTGATTTTACTCATCGACACCATCGCCTTCCGTTATATCGACGACATGGCCCTCAACGTGCTCGAATTTTCCAGATTCCTCGCCGTTGGCGCCCTCTCCTTCCTCTTGGTGGGTGTGATGGCGTTGTTGGTGCCCTGGCGCAACGCCATTGGCCTCAATCGTCCATTCCTGCCAAATACAGAAGGACATGTAGACACCATCGACCCGGTCTTTGAGCCACGTGGTTTCATGGGCGGGTGGTTTCAGGCCGGCCTGCTTGAGACGTTCATGTTCATCTCTGCGATTGTGCTGGCCCTGCATTCAAGTGCCCTCCTGTTCGCTGACGACCGGGAACAAGCCTCCTTTGTGTTGGGATTTACGACCTTGGCCTGGACCCTGCTGGCATCGGTCATGCTTCGCCGAGCCTTGAAGGCAAACGAGTTGGCGCAACAATTGGCCGAGGAGAACAACCTGAAGGTCGACGACGAAATTTCCTATTCCGACGACGAGGACAAAGCCCAGTTGTTGATTGACGAAGAAACTGGGCTGCGAGGACGTCCCGACCAAATCGTCATCATCGATTCGGAATTCATTCCGGTCGAACAGAAGACCGGGAAAGTCCCCAAGCGCCCTCATGACTCTCACCGGCTTCAGGCCTTGGCTTACGCTCGCTTGGTTGAGAAAACCACCGGTCGCCCCCCACCCTACGCTTTGTTGCGCTACGGGCAGGACAACCTGCACCAACTCCCATGGGACGATGCGGCCAAAGAGGAACTTTTCAACCAAATTCAAACCATACAACAAGTGATGGCGGAAGGCGGTGCGGTGCGCAACCACGAGCGTCTCGGGAAGTGTCAACACTGCTCACGCCGGCATGCGTGCGATTCAAGCCTGGTCTGAATCAGAAACAATCCTCGACCAATGGGTACTGGATGCACGTGTTGGTGACGGTCACGATGATGACGAAGTTATCGTTGACCGAAACGACGGTGTTGTCTCCACCACCTCGGGCCTTGACCTCAAGAACCCACTCGCCGTTGGCGAAGGAAGGGTTAGCCTCCAGCGTTTCCTCAAGCGGATTGGCGTCATCGCTCACGTCCTTTTCCCACTGGACCATGCCCTCAGCGTCGGTAAGGGTGGCTCGAACATAGCGGCTTTCGTTGTCCCAGAACGTCGGAGGGAGGTTTCGTGAAAGTTCACACGTGGCTTTGAAGTAAACATGGATTTCCGTGGTTTGGTCGTTCACAGAGAAAGTTGAGCGGTTGGTGTATTCAACGGCATAATCGGTGACTGTCGTGAATTGATGGGTGATGCTGATTTTCTTGTTGTTCAAATCCTCGTAAGCAGGATCACGAAGCCCTTCAACCGACTCACGGGCAACGATGAGG
>JAYYBT010000095.1:0-4435 GCA_036162675.1 Thermoplasmatota archaeon | reverse complement strand
TCAATGGTATGTTGATGCCATGGTCCGTATTGAAAACACGCCAGAAGGTTTGGTTGCCGTTGCCCACGTTTCATGGGTCGATGCTGATTCAATTGAGCGCGAAATTGAAATCAAAGCCGTCACGACTCACCAGCTGATTGTCGAAGAAGTTGCTGCTGGTAGAGAGGTAACCAGCGATTGGGAGGATGTCCCATCGTTTGAGGGACCCGGCTGGTACGCCGATGTGGTGTTCGATATTTGAGGTGGGAGAGCCAAGGGTGGACGTGCGCTTCCCACGGCCAAATCCGCAAGCTTCCTCCATCCCGGATCCCCACAGCACCCATGGCCCCAGGTAGGGCTGCTCCGTTCCCGGCCTGACCTAGTCCCCCGGTTATCCAATTCCCGTTTCCTTCCGGAGACGGTTCATGACACCCGAGTCATGTGGGGGCGAGACATCAACGTCCGCCTACGGGAACCCCACGGCCGCTTACGCCGCCCCAAGGCGTTCGGTCCACCATAACGACGATTTGTGATACAGGGTACGCCGAGCTCCCCACCTATCCCATGATGTGGCCGACCCTTAGCCTATATGAAGCCAACGCAGTGGGTCAATCCCCATCTTCAGCCGCTTCTTCGTATTTTGAAGGACAGGATGTTTTGATGACATTGGCTTCAAAGACGTATGAACCATCTTCGTAAAGCAAGATGCCTTCAGCATAGACCGTTCGATTATCATCCAGACCGTTGGAGACCATGGCATCCGTAAATCGAACCGTCACCGTGGACGTTGATCCTTCCAAAACAAACGTCATGGTGTTGTTGTCGATGGTTCCATCCCTCACTTCACCTCGGACCGCCACGTCTTGATTGAGGTGGTCGGAAGGCGAACTCATCAACTCATCCACTGTTTGTGTTGGGGCTGGAGATTGAAGCAACACCGTTGCGAGTAAACCAACGGTCAGTACGGCACCAATGGCAAGAATCCGAGTGCGTCTTGCCCACATGATGCGTCCACCTTATGCACCCTTAACAACCCTCTTTATTCGTCAGAGGCACCTCTTGCCTCGTTCAACGAGGTGTAGGGGGATGATTGAAGCCGCTTGTGAAGACCGTTCACGATCGTCTTGGTCAGCGCAGGCCCTTCAAACACAAATCCGCTGTAGGCTTGAACGAGGGTCGCACCGGCGGCTATTTTTTCCCATGCGTCATCTGCTGAGGCGATGCCCCCCACGCCGATGATGGGCCAATCCGGGCCTGTTGCTTGTCGGACCGTTTTGATCATGGATGTTGAACGCTCCTTCAATGGTTGACCACTCATTCCGCCTTGTTCAGCGAAAACCGCTGCATCACGAGCATGACTTGCATCAGGGCGTTCAACGGTGGTGTTGGAGACCACGATACCATCAGCGCCGTTGGATTTTGCTGTTTGAGCAATGTGCACCAGTTGTTCTGCGGTCATGTCTGGTGCGACTTTGACCAAGATTGGTTTCTTATCCGTTTGCGTCGTCGTTGACTGGGTGGTGTTCACTTCCTGACATGCGAGCAGGATGGACTTGAGTCCCTCATCACCCTGAAGTTCACGGAGGTTGGGGGTGTTGGGCGAGGAGACGTTGATGACGAAGACATCTCCGTAAGCCCACAGGCGTTCCATGGTGGTGGCGTAGTCCTTTGGTGCATCGTCGAGGGGCGTCATTTTCGATTTACCCAAGTTCACCCACAGAGGGATACTCGGACGGCCATAACGGTTGAAATGGTGTTTCAATGCTGCTTGAATCTTCTCGCTTCCGTTGTTGTTGAAACCCATTCGGTTGACAAGCGCCTGAGCCTTTGGCGCTCGGAACATTCTCGGCTTGGGATTTCCTGTTTGTTCCAGCATGGTCACGCCGCCGATTTCGACAAAGGCCAAGCCCGTTGCTTCCCATCCACGGAGTGCTTTTGCGTTCTTGTCCATGCCCGCTGCAAGACCAAAGGGATGAGCGTAGGTGTGTCCAAATACTTCAACGGGAAGTGAACGGCGAGGCTTGTAGAGGAGTTTTAACACCGTTCGAGAAACAGGATTGGAGGAGAAGAGGCGGAGTAAGGAAAGCGAGCGCCCATGGGCCTTTTCTGAATCTTGGAAGCGAAGTAACGGGCGTCCAAACCACCGATAGCCCACGCCCATGGTCATTGGGTTTCACAAGCCATCCTTCAAGACTTGCCCCCTCATCGCAGAAATCATGCGAATCACCGACCCTCGTTGGCCTGCGGTTCGCGAACTGGCTCGGACCTTGCTGAGAACCGAAGCCTTGGTCGTCGAGGGCCCTCCTTGGTTGGAATCCATCGTCCATCAATTGATTGTGCGATTGGGCGATGTTCAACCGTCCAGAACACTGTTTCCAACTTTTGAATCCACATCCGAACATCGTATCTCTCTCCGTTCACCGACGAACGGTCAGACCGTGGGCCAATGCAGCGTAGAAGAACCGCCCATTGAGGTTGTTTGGCTCCCCATGGAAACCGAGAACGGTTGGGCCGCTATCTCGGACGTCGCATCTGACCTCCTCGACGCTGGCTATCCTGGTTGTTTGGGTTGCGGCGGACCACACACTGAAGGGGAGTGGGACGAAGCAAGCAGCCGGCAAAACATGGAGAAAACGACGAATTGATGTCCATGAAATGTAACATTTCATGCGCATGAAGAAAGGCATCAAGAGGTCAAAGGAGGGTTCAAGTATGGTCGTCGGTGCGCTTTCATCATATGTCCATCGTCATCATTGCTGAGAAACCCAGTGTTGCCGAGGACCTTGCCAATGTCTTGGGTGTTGGGAAAAAAACCGAAACTCACTGGCACAGCGATGACATCATCATCACATGGGCGATTGGCCATCTTCTGGAACTAAAGTACATGGACGATTACGACGAGGCGTTCAAAAATTGGAGAAACACCATTGAGCGTCTCCCCTTTATTCCCGATTCTTTTCAGTACAAACCAAAAGGTGGGCGAGCCAAGAAGCAACTCTCCGCCATCATGAAACTCATCAAGGATAAATCCGTCACGGAAATTGTCAATGCCTGTGACGCAGCCCGAGAAGGTGAACTCATTTTCCGCACCATCGTTGAACACTCCAAAGTCAAAACACCGACATCCCGCATGTGGATGCAATCAATGACCTACGATGCCATGCTTCAAGCCTTTGAACGACGGGAGTCCGGAGAAAGCTACCAAGCGCTCAGTGATGCGGCATACTCTCGCTCCCGAGCCGATTGGATCATCGGCATGAACGGCTCCCGTGTTGCCACCCGACTTCCACAAAACAGAGACCGCTCCGCAAACTCACTGGGAAGGGTGCAAACCGCCACGCTGGCGTTGGTGGTCGACCATGAACTCGAGGTCTTGTCCCATGTACCTGTTCCCTACTGGCAACTCAACGCCACGTTCTCGGCAGGAGATGCAACATGGACAGCTCGTTGGGAGCGAACAAATCACAAGGACGATCCAGAGCGGCCAGAATACAAAGGTCATCGCATCATGGACTTGGCCGAAAAAGAAGCCATTGAAGCCGTCTTGGCGGCCAATGGAGCGTTTTCCACTCAGGAAAACGAGCGAACCAAGAAAGAACAACCACCGTTGAACTTTGACCTAACAACCCTTCAGAAAAGGGCCAACAGTTTGTGGTCGTGGTCGGCCAAACGCACATTAGGCGTAGCACAAGACCTCTATGATAAGTTCAAACTGACCACCTACCCTCGAACGGATTCAAAGCACCTGCCTGAAGACATGCATGAAACCGTTGCTAAAACACTGGACAATCTCGGTGGACAATCTGATTACAAGGAACATGTGAAACGATTGCAAAGTGATGGATTGTCCAATGCCAAGCGGAATTTCAACAACTCAAAAGTTTCTGACCACTACGCCATTGTGCCAACAGGCCAATCACCTCCAGTGAATTTTGGTGGCGACCATGCCAAGCTCTACGACCTTATCGTTCGAAATTTCCTTGCTTCATGGCACCCAATTGCTGAATGGACCGTCATCAAGCGAGTCACCACAAAATCCGGCCATCAATTCGTTAAGGAAGTTGAACAACTGGCAACTGCAGGTTGGCGAGCCGTGGTTCCAAAGAAAGACAAAGTCCCAGAAGGATGGGGGCAACTGCCGAGCAACCCGTGCGATACGACATTGAGCGATCATGAATTCTCAGAGGAAAAAAGCAAGCCCAAAAACCGGCTCAAGGAAGCAAGTCTCCTGCAGTTGATGGAACATGCTGGCAAACACATCGAGGACGATGAACTCGCAGAGGCCATGAAAGAAAAGGGGCTTGGAACACCCGCTACACGTGCGGATACAATTGAAAAACTCCTGGGCAGAAACTACATTCGTCGTTCCCGAAACGGGACCATCAGTGCATCACCTCATGGTATCCGCATGATTGACGTCCTGCGAAGAATCCCTGTTGAATGGATCACATCACCT
>JAYYBT010000094.1:0-6608 GCA_036162675.1 Thermoplasmatota archaeon | reverse complement strand
CCCTTGGCCCTAACGGACCTGGTGGGACTTGACGTCCGTCGAGACATCTTACTGAATCTCCAGCGTTCATTCAACGACGATGCCTATGCACCCCATCCATTGCTGGAACACCTTGTGGCTCAAGGACGGCTCGGCAAAAAGACAGGAAAGGGGATCTACGACTGGTCGAGCGGGCAGGCAGAAGAAACCGACCTCAGTGGGTTTTGAGACAAGTATCAAGTACACGTTGAGCAAAGTACGACCATGAGTGAACCCAACATGACGCCATGGGGCGCCATCGCTGAGGCCGATGACGAAGTAGCCGGTCCCGAATCCCCCGCAGCACCATCGGCCTCTGAAGCGGATATCACGGGCCCGACCCCGACCATGATGCAACAAATCACACCAGAAATGGCCGCTGCTGGCTACCAACCCGGCATGACGAGTCAAAGCGTTGTGGTGAGTGGGGAAAAGGGGCCAAAGGTGCCCATGATTGTCGCTGCAGTTTTCTTGGTGATTGGTGTTCTCGGCTTCGTGATTGGCGGTGTTGCAGGCGCCGCCCTGGAAGAAACGCTCGAGGGTATTGAAACTGGACCCTACACTTCCGACCATACGCCTGAGGAAGCACTCATCCATACCGACGATGATAATGCGGGCGAAATGGGGTGGTACCTGCTGATTTCCGGCGACCCGAAGGTCGATGAAAACAGCAACGGCGTGCCTGATGCCTGCGATGCATTGGGCACGTTGAGCATCACCGACGCTGACGGCGACGACATCAGTGAGCGTGTGGCCACCATCGACTGCGCAAAGCGTTGGGACTATTACGACATCGAAGACCATGTGGTGGTCGGCGTCATCTGCAGCACCATCAACGACCAAGAGGATGGAAGTGCACTGAACGAATGTGAGATTGGCGATGAAATCTTCATCTCCAACAGCAACAATGTTTCGATGAAGGTCGTGGACTTGGACGCCATGTTCATTCCCATTCTGGGAGAAATCGTGGGTCAAGGTGCTGTCATGGGCACCTCCTTCTTCGCGGGCTGCTGTTCAATTTGTGGCGGGCTCATCGCCCTCGTTGTGGGCCTCATGCGACTTGGCGGTGGCAAGCAGGAACAGATACAGTTCCAAATCCAATGATTCAATCAAAGGATGGTTGTCGCTTTTCGAGGAAAGCGGCCACGCCTTCTTTGAACGCCTCGGTCGTACCTGCGGCTTCGATGAGGGTGCGCTCATGGTCCAAATGGGTGGCAAAATCATTGTCCGTTTGAACGTGCAAAAGGTGCTTGGTCGCTTCCTTGGTATGAGGCCCCCACGAAGACCAAACGGTGGCCAAGCCGATGGCCGTCTCCATCAACGAATCGGCATCAACCAGCACATCGATGGCGCCGTACTCATGGGCTTCACGACCCGACCAGACCTCGTTTTGCATGAAGAATCGGCGAGCACGCTGTTCGCCCACAAGACGAGGAAGAAGCCAGGTCGTTCCACCGTCCGGTGAAAGACCCATCCCCGCATAGGACGCAGCCATGCGGGCATCGTTGGTGCCGACCCGAGCATCGCAAGCCAAGGCTAGACCGAGTCCACCGCCAGCAGAAACGCCGTTGAGGGCAGCCACCACAATCGTGGAGGAGGTGCGCATGCGTTGGAGCAGCGGATGAAGCACGCCCGTGAGGTTACGAATTAACTCGGGGGCGGTGTTGGATTCAATTGAATCTTGAAAAGCATTGATATCTGCACCGGCTGAAAAAAAGCGTCCGTCGCCCGTCAGCACGATGGCCTTGGTCTGTGCATCCTTGAGGCCGTCGTCAATGGCTTTTGCAATCGTTGGCAAGAACGCCATGGAGAAGGACTGTGTTGAGGCTTGACCGGCCATTTTGATGAGACGGACGTGGTCGCGCTGTTCGATGTCAACCGCCATCTTGCCACCTCACAATTTCACGTTGACGTTCTTGACCTTCGTGTAGAAGCGAAGCGCATCTTGGCTCTGCTCCACACCGATTCCAGAGTGCTTCCAACCGGTGAAGGCCGTTTGTGGGAAGGTGATGGGGTATTCGTTGATGGAGACCATACCGCATTCCAAATCCCGTGCCATCTTGTGAGCACGGCTCAAGTCGTTGGTCCACACGCCGTTCAGCAATCCAAAGGGCGTGTCGTTGGCGAGTTCCAGAGCTTCTTCATCCGAGGAAAATGTCGTGACCGCCAGCACAGGACCGAACAACTCGTCTTGGAACAGCAGGTGGGAACGCTCCACGCCGGTGACGACGGTCGCTTCCATGAAAGCCCCGTCCCGGTCGAGCGCCTTCCCGCCCAACACGACCTTGCCGCCTTCCTTCAGGCCGGCCTCGAGTTTCTCAAGCACTTCGGCTCGGTGGCGTTCGTGAACCAAACTGCCCATGCGCACACCCTCTTCCATGCCCGGACCAACGGGCCACTTGGCCACCTCGGTGCACACCGCTTCAACGAGCTCGTCGTGAACATCCTCGTGCACCAGGAGACGGGAGCCAGCCCAACACATCTGACCGGCGTTCATGAAGATACCAAAGCAGATGGCCTTCGCAGCGTAGCGGAGGTTGGCATCGGGGAAGACGATGTTTGCACCCTTTCCACCGAGTTCAAGCGTGACAGGTGTCAACTGCTCGCTGGCCTTGGCCATCACGGTCTTTCCGGTTGGCACACCGCCCGTCAACACAACACCGTCAACACCGGCGTGGCCGGCCAAGGCGTCCCCGGCGAGAGCCCCGGAACCGGTCAAGACCTGCAAGACGCCGGAAGGGAGACCCGTTTCGGCCTCATCGATGGCTTTGCTCCATGCAATCAGGGAAAGCGGGGTCCACGAAGCAGGTTTGGCGATGACCGTGCACCCGGCAGCGAGAGCAGGAGCAATGGAGCGCAGCGCCAGTTGCAGTGGGAAGTTCCACGGAACGATGTGAGCGGTGACACCCAGTGGTTGGCGAAGGGTGTAGTTCAATCGAGGGCCAGGGACGGGAATCGTGCTGCCTTCGATTTTATCGGCCAGACCGGCGAAATATTCCAGCGTCCAGGCGCCATATCGAATCTCAGAAAGCGCTTCTCGGAAGGTTTTGCCGTTGTTCGAGGATTCAATGACGGCCAACTCCTTGGCCTTAGCGTAGGTTACGGCTGCCATTTTGTTGAGGATACGTCCGCGCTGAGCGGGGTCCATCGCTTTCCAGTCTGCGTTATTCAAGGCTTCTCGCGAAGCCGCCACGCATCGGTTGACATCGCCAACGGTCGCCTTGGGCACCGTCGCCATGACATCGCCCGTTGCGGGATTGAGCACATCGCTGGTTTCTCCGTTCTCTGCAGCGCACCATTCTCCGGCAATCCACATCTGTTCTTCGGCCATGAAACTTCCAAGCCAAGGCGCTTCAAAGGGGCATCGGTGGAAACCTCCGCCTTCAAACTCCGACCAAACTGGCCACGGACGACAGAACCCTCATGTGCCCAAGCCCTCCAGTGCTCATCATGACCACGAGGGTGGGAATGGCGCAGCGCACCGCCCAAACCCTCTCAACGCGTCCACCGCGTCTGCTCATCATCGCCGGTGCAACCGGTGTGGGCAAATCCACCGCAGCCGTGGGTGTTGCTCAACGAGCAGGCTTCACTCGCGTGATGTCAACCGATGCCATTCGCGAGATCATGCGAGCCACCGACGCTGAACACGAACACGAGGCCCTCCACCGCTCTTCGTTCTCAAAAGGAAGCAGCGGCGAGCCGGTTCTTGACTGGAACGAAACCTGCCTTGCGGTCGAGGCCGGCGTATCGGCGACCCTCGAGCGAGCACGGCGAGAGGGCATTGACCTGTTGTTGGAGGGCGTGCATATCGTTCCCAGTGCCCGGCTGCTCAAGGCGTGGGAAGACGCCGGGGGCGTGGCGCTCGGTGTGGTCATGGTCGTCGATGAGGAGCGTTCCCACCAAGCGATGCTCAAATCCCGAGATGCCCATTCCTACCGAAGGTCGGACCGCTACCTCGCCAACTTTGGCCGTATTCGCGCCATCCAAGACGGGTTGATTGAGCGTGCAAAAATCGCCAATTGGCCGATGGTCGACCCGACGCGTGTTGACAACGATGTGGAACGCATCTTCACGTTGCTCAACCGAGCGATTGACCAGCATCACGAAGACTGAACATCCAGCGTGAAATTCACGTCGTAGTTGAGCATCGCTTCACCATCAGAGACGCCGAGTTCGGCAGCGACAGCGATGGTGCTGGCATCAACTTGGGTCAGCACCATGTCGGTCAATTTGATCTCCACACCCCGAAGTTCACCGTGATGGAGGAGGTCGTCGTGAACGGTATCAAACCCTAATTCTGCGGCCTCCATGGGCTCCAATCCACCGTCCACCCACAGGTCCATGCGTGCTTGCGTGAGCGGCTGAATGGATTCCAACACCTGATTGGTGGTGTCGATGACATCGTCTGAAGCCGCTTCGTGCGGCAGGGTCAGGCCAGCGACCTTCACGCCAAAAATGGCCATGGACAACAGCGACATGAGCAGCACCACACCGGTGGCCAGGAGCATCTGCCCCGCTTGGGATTCACGCAGGTTGGTGCTCTGCATCAGGCACCACCTCCACGGGCCCAGACGTCAAGGGTCACCGTCCACACATAGGGCCCGATGACGACGAGATGATGAACAGCAACCGTACCGCTGGAGGGCGAACCCACCGTACCGTGAGGGGTGGCCACAGAACTGTCCTTTGCAAGCCAACAGTTGGCTTCCTTCCCCGGTGCAACGGCGGATTGGAGGAGTTCACACGCACCCTCCCGGTCGTCGTTGGCCAGCAATTCCTCCAATCGGTTCTCGCCTTCGACCTCAGCCTCAAGGCCGAGTCCGTATCGAATGGCGTCATCGCCAGCCATCTCCAAGGATGAATCGAGCGCAACCGAAGGTGAATCGGGGACGTGAACGCGAATCAAGAACGTGGCCGACATAAAGAACAGCCAGAACAGCGTCAGCATCTCCAAAATATGGATCTGCGCCTCCTCGTCATGACGCATGGCATCAACCTCCGAAGTAGAGCGGTGAAGGAACGAAGCTGCCCGATGACGGGTTGAGTCCGGGTACTTCGGTGATGCCGATCAAATTCGGTGAAAAAGCAACGAGGTTGAAGATGACCAGGGCGACCACGATCATCATGCCCGAGTGCTTGAAGCCGGTGGAGAATCGACCCGTCGCCATCAAGCCGGCCATCGAACCATTACCCAGCGCTTGCATGGTCACGCCGTAGTAGAAAATAGTCAGGAAAAACAGCGGGTCGATGTTGCGGATGGTCATGTTTCCAATGGTCTGACCGCCGCTGTCACCGCCGTCCTCGCCACCGGAGTTGGAACCGGCAATAGCAGGAATAAACACCTTGGCCAGAACGACAATCACGCCAAGGAAAACGAAGTACGACGTCCAAATGACCGCAATGTACGAGCCGATGGCTCGTTTACGTTCACCCTCAAGGAACTTCAATTCGCGAGAGTCGTTGGCGGCCGTGACCAGAATGTCAGAAATCTTTCCACCCGCCCGGTCGGCTTCGGCAATGAGCGTGATCGCACGCCGAACAAGCGGTGTTCCCACCCGTTCGGCGAACTGACGAATGACATCGGAGAACTTGACGCCCCAACTGAGTTGGTCGGACATCTTCTTGACCTCGTCATTCAACGCCCCGTATTCGGATGTCGCCAGCGTTTGAACCGCCACCGTCATGGAAAGACCACCCTTCCAGTATTCGGCCAAATCTCGGAGGAAATCCGGGAATTTTTCTTCGACTTCGTTCTTGGCGTCCTCGACCTTTTCCCAGTAATAGGAGGCCGGATAGATGAAGAAAAAGAAGGTCAAACCAAAGAAATTGAGGAAGATGGTGGGGTGAACCTTGAGCGGGCCGGCTTCAACGGCTGGCCCGAGCCAGAGGGATTTGTTGTTCATGTTCGTGGGGATGCCGTCCTGATAGTGGACGGTCATGTCAAAGGTGACCGTTTGCAGGAACTGTCCCTCTTGCGAGGTCATGAAAATCAATTCATACCGCGTGTCGGGTGGAATACTGAGCATGAACAGTTGCTGTTCGCCGGTGTTGGCCGTGTCGTTTTCGAATTCGAGGATGTCACCGCCCGAAGTTCGAATCGCCACGGTGTAGTCGTAGGAGCCCGAGGCTTCAACGGTGTAATTCAGCCACAGGGGCTGCAACACGGCCGTCCCACCCGTTGAGGATTCGGGTACGCCAGGTACATCGAAGTTCTTTCCGCGTTTGGTCACCATGGTCCATTCTTCGCCTTCCCATGTGATACGGTCGGGCTCATCTTGGAGAATGGAGCAGGTTTGGTTCGCCGTGTAGGTTGGCTTTTGGTTGGTCTGGAAATATTCACCCGTGGGATTTCCGAGTTCATCCTGTGCGGTCGCCCCGCAGTAGAGGTTGGTGAACATCGGCTCGCCGTTGGCGGTGGGCACAAATCCAGAATTGGCAATCCAAAACAAGCCGCTGCCAAGGCCGAGAATGATGGAAAAGAAGAGAATGACGTACAACCTTGTCAAGGTCGTGTCGTCTTTGGGCAAATCCAAATTGACGACGATTTTCTCCTTCTTTCGTGCCAACCTTTCTCCCCCCTCTACATCTCT
>JAYYBT010000093.1:0-13613 GCA_036162675.1 Thermoplasmatota archaeon | reverse complement strand
CGACAGTTATGCCACGATTCTATCAAGAAACATCGAGGACTACAACTTCGGCCGGGACGAAATTCACACCAAAGTCACCGAACTGACCTCCGATTATGTCGGCAACCACATCAAGACTGGAAACGCCAGCGGTGAGCTGGACGCTTGGTTCATTCACATCGCCGAGGGTGTGGACGAACAAAGCCGTGCGGAATTTGACATCCTCGTTCAGAACAACCTGCTCGTGGGCGAATTGGTCCTCATTCACGGCGTGGCCCTCGGTCAACAAGAATTCACCCAGATGGCCAACGTCGGTGCTACCCTCGTGTGGTCGCCGCTCTCCAACCTCCTCCTCTACGGTCAAACGGCCGATGTTGCTGCGGCCAAGGCCGCTGGAGTACACATCACGCTTGCACCTGATTGGGCTCCTTCGGGTTCCAAATCCCCCCTGCATGAACTCAAGGTCGCCGACCTTTGGGACGACGAGATGTTGGGTGACATCTTCACAGATTACGAAATGGTGGAGATGGTCACGTCCGGTGCTGCACTCGCCACCAACTGGCACAACGAAGTCGGCACCTTGGAAGCAGGCAAGGCCGCAGACCTGGTCGTCATCGACAACATCCATGCCAACCCCTACAGGAACCTCATCAACGCCATCGACCCAGATGTTCGTTTGACGGTCGTCGGTGGTTTGGCGGTCTACGGTGATGAAGACCTCATGGCGGGCTTGAAAGGGGACGACATTGAACCAGCAGGTAAGTTCGGCAAGGCCGTGGACGTGACCTTCCTCGCTGCCCCCGACGGTGCTCAATCGTGGAGCAGCATCGTCGAGAACTTGACGATGGCCATGCGCTTTGATGTTGAAGAAATGACGGCTGCCTTTGGGGATGCCAATGACTTTGACAGCGTGACCCGGGACATGACCTACGTCGGCCTCGACCCGTGGTACACCTACGGCGATGAGCGCTACTTCAACGTCCTCAACAGTTCAGGAACGGCCAACTTCCAGTGGGACATGTCCTTGCTCTACGACCGCTACTACGACCGCGCTGAAACGCTTGCTGCGGTGACCGATTTCGAAGTGGTTGAAGAGCCAGAACCCGAGCCATGCAATGACGGGACGCAACCTCCCTGTGACAACGGGAACGCAGGCAACACCGACAACACGGGTAATACCGGAAACACGGGCAACACCGACAACACCAACGCTACGGACAACACCGATAATTCAGGCAACACGGGCAACACCGACACACCCGTTGACACCTCGCAAGCCGAAGAAGACGATATTGAAGACCAAGCACTGATGGCGCTCATCGGCCTTATTGCCATCATGTTGGTCGCGCTTTACCTTGTCTCCCGCGGCGGTGAAGACGCCTTGGCTGCTGAAGTTCAAATCGAGAAAATGTGGGACGAGCAAGAAGCCGCTGCCACGGCAACCAACGCCTTTGTTCCGGCTCCACCACCGATGGCGCCTCCTGCCGATGAGAGTGAGTGATCACGCAAGGTCCCACTCTGGGCCCGTCGCAGTATCGGTGACCACCACGCCCAAGGCGTTGAGTTGGTCTCGGATTTGGTCAGCGAGCGCCCAATCCTTGTTCGCTCTGGCCTCGCCACGTTGAAGCAACAGCGCTTCAACCTCATCGGCGATTTCTGCTTTCCTCGGGTCCTCTTCAGGCTCGGCCAACGCCACATCCTGTGGAGGCAAGACACCCAACACGCGCCCGGCCGTTTCCTCGAGCAAATCCACGGCGTAGTGAGCGAAGGCGTTTCGGTCAGCGGTCTCCATTTCCGTTGTGAGCACCTTGCTGATTTCTCGCACCATGCCCAACACTTTGGCCACCGCTTCTCTTGAATTGAAGTCGTCATCCATCGCCTTGGCGAAACCTTCGCCCATTTTCTCGAGCAGTCCAAGCGACCGTGCCAGCGGGAGAGAGGAGGCGAGGTCCGGGTTTGGAAGCGCGATTGGAGAGGGGTGTTCCCTCGCTTTGAGCGAAGCGACGTAGCATTCCAACAGTCGGTTGTAATTCCGTTCGGCGTCATTGAGCAGCGCTTCGTTCATGTCGATGGGCGAGCGGTAGTGAGCGTTGATGAGCGCAAAGCGCAGCACCATGGCATCTACTTTCGTGAGAATATCACGGATGGTCCAAAAATTGCCGAGGGATTTGCTCATTTTTTCGCCATCGATGTTGACAAAACCGTTGTGCAACCAATGGTGGACCACGGGCGAATGCCCGGTGTGGCACTCTCCCTGACAGATTTCTGCCTCGTGATGCGGGAATCGCAAGTCGTGCCCGCCGCCGTGGATGTCAAACTCCTTGCCAAAGTAATCCATTGACATCGCCGTGCACTCAATGTGCCAACCCGGCCTTCCAGGGCCCCACGGTGATTCCCATGTCGGCTCATCGGGCTTGGCCGCTTTCCACAAGGCGAAGTCCTTGTGGTCGCGCTTCCCCGAACCGGTATCGCCCACACGACCGCCCGCTCCGGAGCGAACCGCATCGATGGACTGGCCGGTCAGTTGACCGTACTTTTCTGGTGCGGATTCAACATCAAAATACACGCCGTCATCGGCCACATAGGCGTGGTTCTTGTCGATGAGGTCTTGTGTGATGCGAATCATGTCGTCAACGTACTCCGTACAGCGAGGATAATCATCTGCACGAAGGATGTTGAGAGCGTCCATGTCCTCGTAATAGGTCTCGATGTTCTGGTCCACCAAGGCCTTCCAATCGCCGCCCAGTTCGTTCGCCCGATGGATGATCTTGTCGTCAATGTCGGTGAAATTCTGAACATAGTGGACGTCGTACCCGCTGGCTTCGAGCCAGCGATGAATCAAATCAAAGGCAAGATAGCACCGTGCGTGGCCGAGATGACATCGGTCGTACACGGTCACGCCACACACATACATCGAGACCTTGCCCGGCTCGAGCGTGGTGAAATTCACCTTCTCTCGCCGTCGGGTGTCATGCAAGCGAATGGGCATGGGCTTCAATGCCGCCTAGGATGGGTTGCACTTGAAGGTTCATACGGGACGCGCCCCTCAGGTTGCTTATGGACGGCGCGGCGCCTCAACGAATCTTCGTTACGGGCGTCAACGGCCACATCGGCAATCACATCGTCCGTGATTTGTTGGAACACGGCTACCTCGTCCGAGGCTCTGTGCGGGACCTCAACGACCCCTCCAAGACGGACCATGTCCTGGCCCACGCCAAAGATTTGGGCCTTGAAGACCGATTGGAATTGGTGGAGGGCGATGTGCTCGAGGCCGACGGGTGGGAGGAAATGCTGCAGGGCTGCGACGGGTTGTTCCACACTGCGACCATCTACTCCACGAGAGGAACGGCGACGATGATTCTTGACACCGCCAACAAAGGCACTGCTCACCTTCTCCACGCTGCGGCAACGGCGGGCATCAAGCGTATTGTCTACACCTCAAGCACGGCCGCTGTGGGCACATCACCGAAGGGGACGACCAAGGACGAAGCCGTTTGGAACACAGACACATCCCTACCCTACACCACAGCAAAAACACAATCCGAGCGTTTGGCGTGGAAACTCGCTGACGAACTCAACCTCGATGTGCGCGTCATCAACCCCACCGCCGTGTTAGGAGGCGGCTTTGTTCGACCGACACCCAGCGTGGATTTCTTCCAGGACGCCATCGCTGGCAGCTACCCCGTGGTACCAAAGTTCCCCATGTCGGTGGTTCATGTTCGGGATGTTGCGAAGGCCCACCGTCGGGCGTTTGAGGTCGACGAAGCCGAAGGACGCTTCATCTTGGCACCGCATGCAAACTTGACGCTGGCCACGATCTGCAAGCGCATCCGCAGCCTCAACCCGAGCACCAAAGCCCCGAAGTACAGCCTTCCAAATTTCCTCGTGCCGTTGGCGGTGTTTCAAGACTGGTTGGGTGGCAAATTCGGCCGACAGCGCTACCTCACAAGAGCGGTTGCAAAGAACATGATGGGCGGGGACACCGATTACTCAAGTGCCAAAGCGGAGAAGGTGCTGGGCATGAACTGGGAGGATTTTGACACATGCATCCAAGATACGGTCGACGTCTTCCTTTGACCCACGACCAAGGGCTGCTCACCGCTCGGGCCAGTTACGTTGTGCCTTCAGTGACCATCGTGTTGGCGATGCTCCTTCATGGCGTTGCAGGGCCTCGAGCCGTCCCGTTTTTCATTTCCGAAGCCGACCACACAGGCCTTGATGGCCTGGTGTTCACGGTCGGTTTGACCCTTGGTGGCCTCGTGCAAATGGCCTTTGCTTGGCACCTCTATCACACGCTTGAGGTGCAACGCCCCCGGCTTTGGTTTGTGGCGACCCTCATCGGTTTGCTTGCATCCTTCAACTCGATACTGGTCAGCCATTTTGACATGTACCGGCACATCAACCCGCACATCCTCACGGCCATGCTGGCCTTTGGTGGCGGTGTGCTCTGGGCGTTCTTGGCCAACACGGCGCTCGGCAACCGAGCAACGGCTGAAGGAAAACGCATGCGGCTGGCCGGTTTTGCGATGGCCGCCGTGGGTTTTGTGGTCATGGTCACCTCGTTTCAAAGCGCCGCCAACAGCGTTGATCCGACCGGCATGACCACGGTTGAATTCCTCAACCAAGCCCAAGACGGCATTCGCATCGCTGCACCTGCGGAATACATCTTGGTCGCAGGCCTGATGGTGTGTTTGGCTTCCTTCCGGCACGAACTCTCTGCGGTGAAGGGTGCATAACAAGGAATATACTCCGATGGAGAGGTGGTGGATAACATGGACACACGGACAACTGTTCTCCTTTGCCTCACCCTCATCCTTGCAGGTTGTGTCTCGGAGGAAACCGTTTCTGAACTGCAAGAGGAAGGAGGCGAAAGCCCGGTTGCTGTGGTCTTTCCAGCGTGGGATGGTATGGACCACACCAATACGTCACGTTCCATCAATCAGTTTGAGAATACATCCTATCTGGCTTATTTTTCCGCTCCATGGTGTGCTCACTGTGAATCGACTTTGGATGCCTACGACCTTGTCATTCCAGAAGAAAAGTTGGTCGTGTTCTCACGAGAATCCCGAGAAGAATACGCCAACATGAGCGAGTGGCACAACACCACCGAACAAAACCTCAACCGCACCTTCAATCGTCCCTTCATCCTTCATCCAGATCTGGCCATGGAGGTTGAAGCCAAATCCATTCCACACGCTGTTTTCGTCAATCATCAGGGTTACGTCTACCATGTTGAAATCGGAAAAGAAACCAATCAAACCTACATCGCCGACCTTTGGAACAGCGTTTCCAACGCCACCTTTTCTCCGGAAACGGGTTGGAACACGACGACTGCAGTGTAGATTCAATCGCCCCGTTGGGCGAGAATTTCTTTGGGTATGGTGTAGGTGTAGGCGGTACCGGGCCCTTCCAGACGAAGATGGGTCAGGGCTTCGTCAAACGCAACCGTTGTGAAGGCGGATTGGATGGAATGCAGCGGCATGTTGGCCAGGAGGCGGCCCTGACGGTCCAGACTGATGCCGGTTGGAACCGCAGGAGGCTCGGATCGAAATTCAAGCAGGTGTTCACTCAACTCAAGAATACCCAAGCCTCCGAACATGCGTCGGAAGTGCTGGGAAATCTCTGCCCAATCCTGTTCAATGGTGAACTTCACACCTCTGTGGAAGAGCGTCTTCGTTTAGCCCTTTGCATCCGAGTTCAGAAGGTGTGGGTTTGAAGTCGTATACTCCGAAGCCAAGTTCAGAACTTTCTCGTCGAGTGCGGAAAGCGCAACACCACTCCGAGGAGTGCCGTGGGTAGCGAGGTCGTGCGATTTGAGGTGGACCTGAACCTCGATGTTACGATGACTCAACTGATGATGGACCGTACCGCAGTTGACCAAGGCTTTGAGACCGCCAGGTGCATCCTCGTGGTAGACTGGACCCCACAGACCCGCAAAGATGCCCGTCATCGGTCGTTGATGCAGGACTGGGTGGCCGTCAAGGGCAAATTCGACCACCGCCACGAGATTGAGGGAGGTTACACGTTGTTTCTTTGGCGTTGGAAAGGCACCCGGATTTTCTTTTCCAGCGCACGATGCGCGTATTGGGCAGCCCCCGCAATTCCATCGCTTTGGCGTGCACACCGTTGCGCCCAGTTCCATCAACGCCTGATTCCAATCGCCCGGCCTCGCCGCATGAAGGACTGCATCAGCCCATGCCTGGACCTGTTTTGACGTGGGGTCGGCTTGCGCCGTGCGGCGAGCCATGACCCGTCGGATGTTGCCATCAACACAGGCCACGGACTGCCCAAAGGCGATGCTGGCCACGGCCGCAGCGGTGTAGGGACCAATGCCCGGAAGCGAAAGCAGGTCGCCATAGGTTGAGGGCAACTGGCCGTCAAAGCCGCCCTCGGCCTTGGGGAGCATCACCTGCTGACTGAGCGCATGAAGGCGACGAGCTCGGCTGTAGTAGCCCGCACCTTCCCAGGCCTTGAGCACCGCATCAACAGGGGCCTGCGCCATGGAGGCGATGGTCGGAAAGGTCTCGACCATCCGTTTCCAGTACACCAAGCCACGACTGACCTGAGTTTGTTGCAGCAGAATTTCACTGAGCAAAATCGCCCATGGGTCGTTACTTAACCGCCAAGGCAAATCTCGTTGATGCTCGTCGTACCATGCCAGCAGTGCCTGCTGGTCATCCTTTGACAGCACGCCTCAACCTCAGGCTTCAGCGGGTTCAACAGCGGTTTCGGCCGAAGCCTTGGCCGCTTGGATCTTGGCGTCGTTGGCTTTGATTTGCTCCCAAACGAGTTCGGCCACGTCCTTCACTTCCATCTCCGAACCGATGGCGCTCAAACCGTCGGTGACCATGGTCGAACAGAAGGGGCAACCGACGGCCACCGTTTCGGCACCGGTCGCTGCGAGTTCCTTGGAGCGAATCACGTTCACACGGTCATGACCTTCGTCAACGTGCTCTTCCATCCACATTTGAGCACCGCCTGCACCGCAGCAGAAGGAATCGCGCCCGTGGCGTTCGGCCTCGACATCAACGCCGCCGATGGCGTCTCGAGGTGCGTCCAATTCGCCACCGATGCGACCGAGGTAGCACGGGTCGTGGTAGGTGACCGTGCCGTCGTGCTCAGGCTGGGGCAACTTGCCCTCAACCTGAAGGTGGTTGATGAGTTGAGAGTGGTGCATGACCTCGATGTCCTCGCCGCCGTAGTCCTTGTACTCCTTGCCCAAGGTGTGGAAGCAGTGCGGGCAGGATGCCACGATCTTCTTCACGCCAATTTCCTCAAAGGTGGAGAGGTTCGTTTCCGCCAGCATCTGGAACAGGTACTCGTTGCCAGCACGGCGTGCAGCATCACCGCTGCAGCCTTCCTGCATGCCGAGGATACCGACGTCAAGACCGGCTTCTTTCATGATGCTGATGGTGTCTCTGGCGACCTTCTTGTTGCGCTCGTCAAACGATGCAGCGCACCCAGCGAAGTAGATGTATTCGGCGGGCTCAGCCACCTTGACATCAAGGCCCTCAGCCCAGTCGCCTCGCTCGTGAGCGGGCAAGCCGTAGGGGTTGGAATCGGATTCGAGGTTCTCGATGGTGGCCATGAGCGGCATGACCGTGTCCTCGACGCTCTCGTCAAATTCCATGCGCTCCATCATCAAGTGGCGGCGAGCGTCGGTGAGTTTCGGTACGTGGTCGATGTAGATGGGGCATGCTTCAACGCAAGCATGACAGGTGGTGCACGCCCAAATGGCGTCCTCACCGAAGCGAGCGATGATGTCCTCTTCGGGCGTCTCATCGGCAAAGATGCTGGTGGCGTGGTCGTTGGCGTAGTGGCGAACATCGTGGATGATTTGCATCGGGTTGAGAGCCTTGCCACTGGCGTAGGCCGGACAGACATCTTGGCAGCGGGCGCATGATGTGCATGCCCAGCCGTCGATGAGGTCCCGCCAGGTGAAATCGGTGTAGTTCACAGCCCCAAAGGATTCAATGTCCAATTCATCGAGCAGCACCGCTTTGCCGTTCTCGCCACGAGCGAGGGGTTCCATGGTGGCCATGGGGCGAAGGTCGTGGAAGAAGACGTTCGGGAAGGCCATGACCAAGTGCATGTGCTTGGAAAGCGGGATAAGGAACAGGAAAACACAGATGGCGAGCATGTGCGCCCAGTAGGCGGCGATGACAAGGCTGGTGGAGGGCACCAGCGTGCTGGCCACCCACGCACCGATGGGCTCCCAGGTGGAGGAAACCGTGGATTCGCCAGCTTCGACCACGAAGGAGGTGGTGGTGATGGTCATGATGAGCAACAGAATGACGTTACCCTCGAGTTGCGACTTGCCCTTGAGTTTCTCTGGCGTAAACACCACACGACGAATCAACGCCAACACACAACCCACGAAGGCGATGGTGTAGCCGATTTCGACCATCAGGTTCCAAGGCCCACGGACAACTTCAGGGAGGATTTTCTGCGAAAATTGGTTGCCGCTCGCGAGGTCAAACATGTCGGTGGAGAGCATGAGGAAACCCCAGAACATGAGGACGTGGATGCCACCAGCGACGCGGTCCTTGAGCACCTTCTTTTGGCCCAACCAACCGCTGAGCACCTCGGAAATACGAGCACCCCAGTTGTCAAATCGGTTTTCTGGCTTGCCTTTGAGCACCAAGCGGGAGGCCTTGACGACCTGATAGCCAAAGAAGCCCCCAGAGACGCCAAACAAGACCAAGAGAATCGCCCAACCGGGAATCGGGCCGTAATCCAAAAACAGGGGGTGTTCCATGTTCCTCACCGTTGACGCTTGAACGCGCCTATCTGTGCCAGTTCAAGACGCACTTTCAATCCACCGTCAAAAGAACAACGAAATCGTGCACTGCGCAACAAGGAATATGAAGCCCGACCTCGTGTTCTGTTCATGGGTGATGGGGTGACGCCGACGGCCGCAAGCGCCCCGGGCAAATGCATCCTGTTTGGCGAACACGCCGTGGTCTACGGCCAGCCCGCCGTGGCCGTCGCCATCGAACAGCGTTTGACCGTCGCCATGACCCCGGCGCCGTCATGGAGCGTCGATGGAAGTCCCCTGAACAGCAAAAAGCACCCTCACATCGTCATGCTCAAAGACGCCTTGATGGATGAAGACAGGCCCATGGCCATTCACATCTCCGGCGACATCCCGAACGCCTCCGGTCTCGGCTCCAGTGCTGCGCTCAGCGCAGCGGTGGGCGCCGCC
The DNA here is from genome assembly GCA_036162675.1 of Thermoplasmatota archaeon. Lineage (GTDB taxonomy): Archaea > Thermoplasmatota > Poseidoniia > Poseidoniales > Poseidoniaceae > Poseidonia. The sequence goes on along the minus strand of JAYYBT010000093.1, from coordinate 4,429 downwards.
ATGCACCACCTCTCCACCCAACAACAGCCACTGGACAAGGACCGCCTGAGTTCGCTGGCCCATCTGGCCGAAGCCCATGCACAAGGCGGGCGCGCATCCCCCATGGACGCCTCCACCAGCGTTGAGGGTGGGATGGTCATTCTCTCCAATCAACGGGAAGAGCGCGGCGATTGGTTGTACACCCGCCGATTGGAAACGCCCGAGGGCGAGCGCACATGGGAAGTCCATTCTCTGCCGGCTGCGACCGAGGAGATTCACCTCGTGTTGGGCAACACCGGGGTTCATGCACCGACCTCTCGACAAGTGGCGATGGTCGCCAAAGCCTTGGCCGCCCAGCCGCATCGGATGCAGGAAATCGAAGCCATCGGCACCGTCGCTCGACGTGGCATTGATGCGTTGATTCGGGGCGATTACGAAGCGGTGGGTCATGCCATGAGCGAGAATCACCTCCTGCTACGAAACCTCGGGGTGTCTTCGCCCGAACTCGAGAACCTGATTCAAGCGGCTGCACCGACCTCGCTGGGCGTGAAGTTGACAGGTGCGGGCGGTGGCGGATGCATGGTCGCCCTGACACGGGACCCGAAAACCACTGGCGAAGCGATTGAATTGGCCGGCGGCCGGGTGCTCATCTCAAGGCTGGGTAACCCGGGTGTTCGCCTTGATTCGTCGGGTTGAGCGCAAGAAGGAAACGTCGGATGCCGAAATTCCTTTTATATACTAAAGGTCATTGGGCCTTTATATGACCACCGATGAAGAACGCCTAACTGTTGTGAACGTTGTCGCCAGCACCCGTGTTGCCGAAGAACTTGACCTCCCCGACATTGCCATCCAACTCAACTGTGAGTACGAGCCTGAGCAATTCCCTGGTGTCGTCTACCGTGTCACCGAGCCAAAACTTGCCATTCTCATGTTCCGCTCCGGCCGTGCTGTCTGCACCGGTGGAAAGGACGAGGACAACATCCACACCGGTATCGACCGCATGATCAAGGATTTGCGAGCTGCTGGAATTGAAACGTGGGACCTCAAGGACGTCACCATTGAAGTCCAAAACATGGTCGCCACCTATGCTCTTCACTACCCTGAAGACTACGACGGCGTTGACAAGTTCACCGGTGAACCACAAGCCGGCGTCCCTCGTAAACTCAACCTCAACCACTTGACCTTCCACCTGCCCTTTGACAAGGTGGAATACGAGCCAGAGCAGTTCCCCGGCCTCATCTACCGACTTGATGACCCCAAGGTCGTCTGTCTCATCTTCGGTTCCGGAAAGATGGTCATCACCGGCGCCCGACACAAGGACGAGATTCTCGAAGCCGTTGAAATCATCAAAGACGAACTGGCTGACCTGCTTTGAGCACTCCCCTCAGCCAAAGGGCTGGAGGAGAAGTCTTGATGTCCTCCCGTGCCCGTGGCTTATCCATGGGAGAGGTACGCTTGAGCCGCACCGTCCCCGTGGCCTTGGTGCTGCTGCTGATGCTAAACGTGGTGCCCCTCACGCACCACGAGCACCTCGGCGAACCCTCCGTTCAACGCTCAATCGCCGGCGATCCCGGCGTTTCAGACGTGCCGACATGGCGCATCGGTGACCGTTGGATTTACTCCGGAACCTTCGACCCGACCATTTTGGTCACCGACACCGGCGTTGACGCGACCGTCGGGGAAATCCAAGGTGACACCACCTCAGAAGTCACCGGCATCACCACCCAGAACGTGGACAACATGTCGGTGCTGGCCTACACCCTACGCACCTCAGCGAATTTTGACAAATCCGGCGTCTCCCTGGAGGGCTACTCCGGCAACGTCTACATCCAGTTCACCCAAACCGAATACCTGCGGGTGAGCGACCTCTCACCGATTCGAAGTGAGCTCGACATGTACATTCGCTTCGTACCAAGTGGCATTTCCTTCCTCGAGCAAATTCTCGGTGACATCACCATCACCACCACCTATTCCCCGGTCAACGAGAACTACGACTTCCCGCTCCGCATTGACGAACGATGGACCACCACGACGACCTCATCCTCGCAGTGGTCGGGCCAAAGCGATTACATCACCCCATTCCCTCCACCCGAGACCGACACCAACACGACCACGTGGGTGGTAACCGATGTTGGAAAGCCAACGAATGACCTCGGCCAAACCATCGATTACGGAGGATGTAACGAATCGTACGAGATGACCTCCTTCAACAGCGAAGGCATCTCTGAAGGCTACCGATGGTATTGCCCTGAAGTGCGAAACTACGCTTGGCTTCACACGGCTGACGACATCGGCTTGGTCATCGATTTCAAACTCAAGCGCTACGACCCCGTTGGCTCGGCGGGTGTGGAGCCTTACACCAATCCCGGCACCCGTTCGGACTGCCTTGATGTGGTTCCTGAACGGTCCATCACCGCCCTCAACACGCCAATGCAAGTGTGGGTGAACGCCTCTTCGTCGTGCTTCTCCAACACGGCCGGTTTGCAACTTGAGTTGCACCACGAAGTGGAAGGTTTTGTCACCACCCTGACCACCGCAGCCAACGGCAGCGCCTGGGCCATGGTCGACATCGGCGATGCCCTTGATTCGTCGGCAACACAACTCGATTATGCCAGCCACGGGCTGGTGGCGAAAGCAGGAAACAAGGTCGGTGCAGCAACCGTCACGCTCGACCAGTACCTTGTGGGCTTGGATGTCTTTGCTGACGAAGGCGCGGCTATCATCCTGCGAGAACGATGCATTGGCAATGTGTGTACGGTGACCCAACTTAACGCCCTCTCGGGCTACAATGTGTTGCCCGGCGACAAACTCGATATTGAGGTTGCCTTCAACAATCGAGGCATCACGACCTCAACGGTGACCGACGCACGGTTGACCACGCCCGACGGCGTCGCCATCACTGAGGAATTGCCTGCGCTGCAAACGTATCAGGCGTACAAAATGTACCAGATGTGGACCGTGCCCAACGGCACCAGCATCGGTTCCCTCCAAATCCAATGGGAAGCGGATACTGGGCGCCTTAACTCCGCCGATGCCAATTTCCAGAACAACATCGGAAGCATTGAACTCTTCGTGGGACGATTGCCCACACCCGTAGCGCCAGTGCCCGTCGGCATGACCCAGGAAACCATTCTCATCAACGCCAGTGGAAGCTATGACGAGGACGGCGGGAATGTTTCGTGTGAATTCTATGTGCCCTTTGATGATGGCACGAGAACATGGGATTACGAACGCATCCTCGCCCCCTCCTGCATGTTGAATTACACGTGGATTGACGACGGCGTCTACCCTGTTGAGATCACCGTTGAGGACGAAGAACGCGATGAAACGGTCATGATTCTCAACGTCACCGTTCAAAACCGAGACCCGAACATCGAAGTGCGAAGCCAGCGAACAGAAGCGAAGGTGGAATACCCCATCACGCTCTACGCCTACGCAAACGATTCCGATTCAGAGAAAGTGTGGCCAGGCGTCGTCGATATTTACTGGCCAGGAGCCAACTGCAAGGAAGGCTACTACACCCGCGTGTGCACCACGACGTCAAACACCGAGGGCTGGAAAACCTTCACCGCCATTGGCACCGACGACGATGGAGCCGTCTCCTCGGCGACCTTTGACGTCAAATTCACCAATATTCGACCGCACAGCTTGAACGTGCAAATGGTCGACGATGATGGACCCATCACGATGGACGCTCAAGACACCTGGCATGTCGAGGAAGACCAAGTTGTCACCGTCAAGGGCCAAGCACAAGATTCCGTGGATGACATCGACGGCCTGACCCATACGTGGTGGCCCGACGACGCCCAACCCTCCCTTGTTCGCGTCTTCGACGGCCGAACCTCTGAATTTGAGATGGTCTGGCTCGAGGCTGGTCTTCACAAAGTGCGAGTTGAAGTTACGGACTCCGAAGGTGCCTCGAGCGGTATTGAGGAACGCTGGGTGAGCGTCCAAAACGTACCACCGACCATCGAACCCATCGCCTCCGTCCTCCCCGTTGCTGAAGGCCAGAGCATCCGTGTCTCCGGCTCATCTTCCGACACACCATCAGATGTTGACGCCTTGGTGCGTTGCTGGGACATCGACCCGAGCATGGACTCCGATGATATCGGCAGCGCCGACGACGATTGCGATGTCATCGGCGACAACTTGACGGTTTCTTGGAACCGCAGTGGCATCCACAAACTCGTCTATCACGTCACTGATGATGACGGAGCCCACACCAGTGAAGTCCTCGAGGTCTTGGTGCTCAACACGCCTCCAATCGTGCGCACAGCACCGTTTTCCTGCGTGGCCTACCAGGCTTGCCTGCTCGATGCCAGCAGTACGCTCGATGCGCTCAACGATGTGGGCGACCTGACCGTGGCGTGGGACATTGATGTCAACGACGACAGCAACGAAGACGGCATCCCGGACAACGACGCCGACCTCATCGGAAAAGCCGTCACCT
>JAYYBT010000092.1:0-2787 GCA_036162675.1 Thermoplasmatota archaeon | reverse complement strand
TCCGATGCGTGGATGAAGACGAGGCTCGCCATGTTCCACCCAACAGGTGGTCCACTTTATGATTGCCAGTTTCACACCGGTGACCATCAAACTCGGGCTTCCTCGGCTTCCGCTTCTCGATAAGCGGCCGTGAACCTCGCCATCCAGGTCTCCCTTGGCTGTGGCGCCTCACCGGCGATGACATCATGGTGGTTGGCGAGATAATGAGGCATCATCTTCACCAGCATGGCGTGAAGCGTGGCTGCTTCGTACTCGACAGCCCCGCAATCGATGCAGACCATCCGAGGCATACTGAGCGTGCATTGAGGGCGCTAGTTGAACTTATCCAAGCCAAGGAAACGGCGTGCTGTGGGCAAGTAAGGACAAGGCGTTATAGGGGACAAGTCCGTGATTTGATGCATGTCCGAGGCCATGATTCTTGAGCACGCATCCTTGACCGACACGGACTTTTTGATTTACACCGGTGATTTCTGCGGCTATTGCCGTGCGCTGAAGAACCTCCTTGAGGGAAAGGAGTTGAGTTACACCGAATACAACTTTGACCACCACGATGGCATGCGTCAGGCCGTGGTCCAAGCGACCGGACATCGCACGGTCCCCGTCGTGTTTGACTTGCGAGGCGAACAAACGCTCTTCATTGGCGGGTTTGATGAAACCAATCGCTACCTCAAGAAAACGTCGTGAGCCACTCTTTCAGGGCGTCGTGGTGTTCAACAGGAATCATGTGACCCTTGCGGTGTTCAATGAGTTCCACTGACCATCCGGCCGACTCAAAGGTGTGGGCCACCGCCCAACCGTCCTCAAGGGGGACCCTAACGTCTTTCTCTCCGTGCATCCAAAACATTCGCTTTGTTTCCAACTCACTGAGCCGAAGTCGAAGTTCCATCGGACGGACCAGACGCGTTCCCATGCACACAACACCGACGATGCGGTCGGCTATTGGCAATTGGAGCAATTCTTGGGCCATGGCGCCGCCTTGGGAAAATCCACCCACCACCAAGGGGCCCAGCGGTGCTTCCTCAGCGATCAACTTCTCAAGTTGTGAGAGGCTGGAATCAACATCCATCAATTCTCGACGAGAGAGCGTGCGCCTTCGGGTGACATCGGCCTCGAAATCCTCGTATCGCCACCAGGTGAACCCTCTGTTGGGGTGTCGGAACCGTGCTTCGGGAACCAGCAAGGTCCAGCCTTCGGGAAGGACTTTCTCGGCGAAGGGACGCATCATGGACGCGTCGCCGGTCATGCCGTGCATCATGATGAGGGTGGGCAAGTTGACAACACCTCAGAGTGTCCAAGAGCGAACAAGGGCTCCTGCAACCTTGAGATGAACAAAGGAATCTTGGCCTCGCAAAGTTACCGTGATGGAATGGTCGCCTGAATTGGCAGGGATGGTGCCAAATGAGCCTTTTTCGGTTGCTCCTGCACCCCACGCACGGGTGAGGGGAGACGCCCCTTGGTGATCTTTGATACTCAGTGAACCTGAACCGCCTTGCTGACTGATTTCAACGTCAAGGTACCACACCAGGGTGTCCCAAGCCTCGTTGGGTGAATACCCTTCATCGAGGAAGGAATCGTAAATCTCTTGGTCGTTTTCCTCATACAAATTATCGTGAATATCACCTGCACGATAGAAGAAGACATCTCCTGAGTATCCTGTTTTCTTTTGATTGAGGTTCATCTCCAAGTGATCGATTCCTTCATTGTCTGTCCATAGAAGGCTCTTGATGAACCCCTCACGGCCGCTGAAGACATAGCGAAGCGAATGGTCTTCGGTTGAACTTGCGGAAACGGTAACCTCACCGTTGTAGATGTTGTCTGTGGAGGCCGTCCACTCTTGACCAAGAAGTCTGAATTGCCACGTGTTGCCAACGGCCCAAGGGAAATTGAAAACAGGTTGTGGCTCACCGTTTTCGTACACCGATAGGCCGTCCATGGTGACCCTGCCCAAGAATGGATTGTGGTTGATGACCGCATGCCGTTGAGCCTCGCCCTCCGATGAGATGCCAAGCATGAACAAGCCGTCGTCTGTTCGAACATCCGCAACAACAAGGCGAGCACTGTCTTCTCCAAACTGCGGCGTGATGAACGTGTAGAGCCACTGGTCGCCTATTTGCCAATCTGGAAGAGCCAATTCGTCCTCGGTCGTGTTCCCGATATCCGAGGAGGAAATGCCCCCCTCGCCCAAGCAGCCAGCAAGGCTCACGGTCATCATCAAGAGGGACAACACGTAAGCACGCATGGTGGGTCCTGTTGGACCTCTTTTGAAAGGCTAACGCTCCTCGGCAGAGGGCGATACGATTCAAAGCAAACCGTTCTGCGTGAGCACGTCTGCGCCAGCGAGGACGACGGCGACGATGGACATCAACTTGATGAGGATGTTCAACGAAGGACCAGAGGTGTCCTTGAACGGGTCGCCGATGGTGTCGCCAATCACGGCAGCGTCGTGGGCTTCGTCACCCTTCTTGGCACCGGGGATGTGGTCTTGCTCAATGGCTTTCTTGGCGTTGTCCCAGGCACCACCAGCGTTGGCCATAAAGAGGGCCATGAGCACACCGGTCACCAAGGAACCAGCGAGGAGTCCGCCAAGCGCATCGTAGCCCAGCCCGTAGCCGACGATGACGGGGGCGATGACCGCCACCACGCCAGGTCCAACCATTTCTCGCAGAGCGGCCTTGGTGGAGATGTCAACACAGGTTTGGGAGTCGGGCTTCACGCCTTCCTCGCCTTCGAGAAGACCTGGGATTTCCTTGAACTGGCGTCGGATTTCAACCACCATGTCGCCGGCAG
>JAYYBT010000091.1:0-9003 GCA_036162675.1 Thermoplasmatota archaeon | reverse complement strand
ATGGAAGCCGAACTTGAGACCATGGAGCGCGACGCACTCGCCGCAGAAGAATCCCGAGTTCGTCATGAATTGGACCTTCGCCTTGAGCGCCAAATACAGACCATGCACGAGCAACACGGTGTTGAACAACACCAACGCTTGGAAGAACGCAAGGCCGAGATGAAAGCCTCCATTGAACGCCAACTGCACGAGGAATACGACCGCCGGCTCGCCATTCAAAAGGAACGCCTGAAACTCGATTACAACCAAGAATTGCAACATCGCCTTCGAGAGGTTGAAGCCAACCTTGAGCAGGAAATGGAGCAGCGATTCGTTGAGATGGAACAGTTGGAAATTGGGCGCCTTGAAGACGGTCATGAGGCCTTGTTGGCCGAACGTGAAGAGCAATTGCGCCGAGGCATTCGAACCCGACTCGAACAACAACTTCGTCAGCGCCTCAAGCAACGGGAGGCTCGCCTCAAAGTCGAATTTGAGCGACGCAGCCTTCGTCTGGAAGAGGATATTGCCCAGCAACTTCAGGTTGACATTGAACAACAACTCCGCCGAGAAACCGACGACCTCGAGGAACGCATGCGTGAGGATGTGGAATTGGCCATCGCCAAACGCCGTGATGAACTCCGAGGTCAAATCGAACAGCAACTCAACGAGCAGCAGGCCGAGCGACTGGCCGAGCGAAAGGCTCGCTTGAAGGCGAAGTATGACCTGACCTTCAGCAAAGCCATCGACGACATCTCGAGGAGTTTGCAAACGGAGATTGAGGCAGAACTTGAGCACCGAATGGAGAACGAGTTCAGTTCCTACCGACATGCTCGAGAAGCGGAGATTCAGAACCGTCTTTCCCGCTACCGCTACGAGCGAGAGGCCGAGCTCCGCGAACAGTTGGAAGCGCAATACAATGTCAACAAGCAAGACTGGACCGAGCGCCTCGACCTTGAATTCCAATCCAGAGAAGCAGCCGCTCGTAAGGCCATCATGTCCGAAGTCGATGCACAACTGCGCAACGAGCGCCTCACCCACGAGACCGACCTTGACTTGCTGAAGGAAGAGACGGCGCTCGAACTTGAAGTTGAGATGGAAGAGCGTCTCCGTGATTTCAAATCCCGCAAAGAAGAGGAAGTCGCTACTCAACTCGAACGCCAGTTGGACAAGCGAGAAGAGATCATGCGCAACAAGGCGCTCATTGACGTTCGCAAGCGAGAAGCACAAATTCGTGCAGAAATCGAAGCTCAACTCGGCCTCAAGCGAGCCGAAATTCGCGACCGCCTCAAGGGGCTTGCCGAAAAGATGGATTCGTTCAAGGAAATGGCGGAGGAAAAGATGCGAGAAGCCGTCTCGCAACAAATTCAGGGCGAAATCGACGCCGACGAAAGCGAACTCCGAGCACGAGAACAGGAATTCAGTTCGCTCCAAGCCACCGACACGCGGGCCGAAAAGCGACAGAAGTGGATGCAATCCATCTCCGGACAAGCCCCCGCTGCCTTCGGAGCGGGCGCCATGGACCCAACAGCCCTCGGTGCACGCCCTGACGGGTTGGGCGCCGCCGCTGGCCGACCACTTCGTGGCCTCATGGGCCAACAAGCCCAGGAAGAGCCACGTCTCGGTTTGGGCAACATGCGAGCCCCGATGACCAGCGCCCGACCGCTGGCGGGTCAAGTGCCACCTGTGCGAACCGTCCGACAGCCCATCGCTCAACCCGAGCCGGTCCGCAACATCAGGCAACCCATTGCTGCGGCTGAACCCGAATTCGTTCCACAAGAAGAAGCCGCCATGGAAGAGGCGAGCGAAACGATGCTCGAGGATGTTCCCGAACCAATGGAGGAAGCCACCTCCGTGGTCGAGGAGGTCATGGAAGAGGGAACGGTCGCCGATGAAGTTGTGGAAGTTGAGGCTCCAAGCTCAACCATGCAACGTCCAACGGCGCTCTTGAAGCCCATTCGTGGCACGCTGCGACCGCTCGAAGAGGAGGAAGAAGTTCGTACAGCCCCACTGACGCCGGTCGGTCATATGCTCATTCCCGAAAAGAAGCGTGGACCACCACCTTCCTCGTCCATCGGGCAAAAAACAGCGACCCTCAAACCCGTTCGAGGCACCCTTACACCGGTGTCCAAAACCCCGGTGAAGCGCCTTGAGCCAAGTGAAGACCAAGACGAGGATTGAGGCCAACTTCGTTTACACGCCAAAGCGCGTTGTTCATATCCATCGGGCTCCTCGGATTTCACATGAAGCGATGGCTTGCGGTTCTCGTTGTATTTCTTCTCGGTACGCAAGCGAGCATGGTGGGCACTGTTGCAGGTGACCTCTCGCTGCTGACCGACGGTGGACAAACGGACAGTCTTGACCGTCCTCTCGTCTTGTGGACTTCACTCTACGATGGCCGAATTCTGACGGTTGACAACGAAGGCAACGTGAGCGTGAACGCCTTTACCAACGGTGTTCTCTCTACCCAGTGGACCGTTTTCCTTGACGTCGATGCCAACAACGCCCGGCTGGACGATGCTCAAGAATTGGTCACCGTCGCCCACGACAATGGTGCCTATGTGGTGCAGATGAGCACCCAAACGGTCTACTGGAACATCACAACTCCCGACCCCGTGAACGAGGCTGTTTTGGACAACGAGGGCGACTTGTGGCTGGTCTACTACGCTGGAAAGCGTCGCGCAGACCAATACGACACGGAGGGATTTACCGGGGTCAGCAGCACCACCATCGCTTCGGGAATTTCGGCCTTTGAGATCCTTCATGACGGACGGGTGGCCATTGCCTCCTACAACAAGAAGATCTACGTTCACGGTGCCGACGGAACCTTGACCACTACCCTTGAGGAGCCCAACGGCATCGTTTCAGCCTTGGTTGAAATTGACAACACCACCCTCCTCGCAGGAACCACCGGCGGCACATTGTATCATTACGATACGGCCACATGGGCATCAGCCAGCCTCAGCCTGGGCCACACCAAAGAGACCGTGTCCATCGACGGCTACAACGGCATGTATGTCGTGGGTGCAAAGCAAGGGAAAACCACCTTTATCGATGAGACCAACTTCACGCTGCTTCAAACCTTCACGGCCTCCGGTGAGATCATCGCCACTGTTCCTCAGTTCACCGGCCAATTCTTCGCCATCGGCGTAGGGCCCTTGGACACAAAAGTACGGTATTTTGACCTCGACTCCGACCAAGACGGCGTGAACGACCTCATGGACGCTTTCCCGAACGACGCCACCCAAACCCTCGACACCGATGAAGACGGCTACGGGGACAACCCCAACGGCAACCAAGCCGATGCGTTTCCAAACGAGCCCAGCCAATGGACGGACAGCGATGGTGACGGGTATGGCGACAACGTCGCCGGTGAAAACCCCGACCTCTTTCCCAACAACGCCGACCAGTGGGCGGATGCTGATGGCGACGGTTATGGGGATAACAGCGACGGCCAAGATGGCGATGTCTTCCCCGAGGAAGCCACCCAGTGGTCCGATGCAGACCGAGACGGCTACGGGGATAACCCAGAAGGGTTCAAGCCCGACAGTTGTCCGACCGTCAACGCCTTCTCAACACTCGACCGCTACGGTTGCCCCGACAGTGACCTTGACGGCTACTCCAACCCCGATGAGAACTGGACGGTGGACAACGGCGCCGACGCATTGCCCAACAACCCAACGCAGTGGCTCGATGGCGACGGCGACGGGTATGGCGACGCCTCCGACGGCCAAAGCCCGGATGCATGCCCGTGGGAGTTTGGCACCTCGACCAAGGCGGTCAGCGTCGACCCGAACAGCACCAAGGGCTATGTTGACGTCCCATCGTTTGGATGTCTTGACGAAGACGGCGACGGGTATGTTGACCGAACCGAGTCGCCACTCATGGACATCGACCCCAACGAGCATTTTGACGGCGACGGCGACGGCGTCGGTTCGAATGCGGATTACGACGATACGCGCGGTTTCATTCAAACCGAGCAAGACCACTGTTTGAACGATAAAAACGATACTTCGGAAGCCTGCATGGGCTGGAATGACCCTGCCTATCAGGCCTACGTGAACAGCGTCGAGGAAGGCAAGCTCGTCTTGGGATACAATTCATGGAACACCACCAAAGACAATCCGCAGGGGGGCGATTCAACTCAAGGCACCGTTGACGATGACACCTTGAATCAAGTCATCATGGTCGGTTTGGTCGCCTTTGTTGGATTGACCGCCGTTATTTTGGGCGTGGCCTTCATCATAAATCGCCGCAAGGAGGCGGCCACCACCAAGGAATATGGGGGCGTACGCCCCGGCATGTCAAGCAACGCCGCGAAAGAAGCCTTGGAAGGACGAGGAGGCTTGTCCGCTGAAGGCGGCATCATCTCGGATGCTTCGTGGGATGACGATGTCGCCCAACTCAACTTCGATGAAGAGACGGATGGATTTGCAGATATGGACCTCAAGTCGGACGAGAACCTCGGCGAGGCGAGCTCAATGACGTATGAAGAAGAGAGCATGGAATCCATCGCTGGGGTGGAAGCGGACGCCCCCGAACCAGCAACTGCCCCCGAAACGAGCAGCGACACCCCCGAACGACCAAGCGAGGCCCCACCCCTACCGGAAGGTGGGCTACCTGACGGCTGGACCATGGACCAATGGCAATGGTACGGCCATGAATGGCTCGCAAAATACGGGAAGAATTAGACCCAAACAATGGGCAAACTTGCCTTGAGGGCGCCGAGTTCAACCCCCGTGTACAGCGGTTTTCCCTCTATTTTGCAGGTGTTCATCACCAGCCACAAAAAACCGTTCCATGCTTTCGCGTCGGCGAACAATTCCACTTTTCCGTGAATCGCCGCCATCAGCAATTGCGCTTGTTCGGTCTCGTCGCTGCACAACCCTTTGACCAAATCTTTGGCTCGGAAACGATAGCCTGGAGGGCGCCATGACATCATGGTGATCAAACCTGGAAGGGAGCGAGGTTGAGGCGCTCAGCGAGGTGGTCAACATCAACATCAACAGCCTGCTTCATGCGGTCCCGGAGGGTATCGATTTCACCCTTCATCTTGAGCATCTTGTGCGTGCGAATCATCTCCGCCAACAACTCGTTCACGCTCTTGTGACCGCCGGTCGTACGCAACGTGTTCAATTGACGTCGAATCTCATAACTCACGCTCACGGATGTCATCCCTTCTGCTGTCATGCGCTAACCCGGTCGGTGTTCGGCTTGGGCCCATACTTAACCCATGCGAAGGGTTTCGGGGTCTACGGTGCCGTTTGGGAGGCGGAAGAGGTGCACCGGGAAGCACGAAATCAGCGAATGTTTCGTTCTCGGCGGAGTCGGGATTCCTCAACCACCCCAAATTCTCGACGTACTTCTTGGACACGCTGATGCACTTCCTTCGCCAGCGTCCAGTACTCCAAACTTCCAGCACCCGCTCCAGAATTGGTTGGTTTGTTGAGAATGACGGTCGGGGCCCCGCTCCAGGGGGCTTCAGCAACCTTCGCCAGTCTTCGCACGGTGGTGTTGAACAATTTATTCGGCATTTTCTTGTTGACCTGATCGCACACATAGGTGCTGAGTTTGGAACGGCCGTCCACCATGGTCATGACAATACCGAAGATCTTGAGGTTGCGATTGATGCGTCGTTGAATCATCTTGATGGAGTTCATCAGCATGCTGAAGCCTTCCAAAGCGTAGTATTCGGCTTGGACAGGCACCATCACCCAGTTGGCTGCACACATCGCGTTGATGGAGAGCAAGCCAAGGGAGGGAGGGGTGTCGATGATGATGTAATCAAACTCGTCCATGATGGGCAAGAGCGCCTCTTGAAGACGGGTTTCTCGGCCGATTTTGTGACTCAATTCAATCTCTGCACCCGAGAGATGGATGTCGCTTGGAAGAATCCAAAGATGACCGGCATCGATGGTTTCGGGGACTTTCTTGCCCCCGTTTCGGTTGCTCCACGCTTCTCGCATGGCCTTCGTGATCTCTTCGGGTGGAATGAGGTACTCCTCCATCAACGGTAATTCCTCACCACCATCGTTGGTCAACAGGTCGTAGACCGTTTTCTTGATCTTCTTTTTCTCAAGACCAAACGATGTCGCACAGTTGCCCTGTGGGTCCAAATCAACGAGCAGGACCTTTGCTGGAGGCAGCCCTTGTCGTCGAGAACCTTTGGCCAGCGCAGCAGCGACATTGACCGCCGTGGTGGTCTTTGCACACCCACCTTTCTGGTTCGCAACGGCGATGACCATTTTGTAGGGATTCACGGTGTTTCACCTCCGGCAGATTCAGCAGGAAGGAACTCCCCTTTCAATGCGAGCCTCAAACGCCCCGGTTTCAAGCCGGTTGGATGACAGGAACGGGCACTTCGGAGAGGATCTTTCGCACGATGTGCATGCCGGTGATACCTCGAATCTTAGCCTCAGGCTTCATGTTGATGCGGTGGGAGATGATTTGCAAGGCGATGCCCTTGATGTCATCGGGGATGACGTAGTTACGTCCTGCAACGGCGGCCGCAGCACGTCCGGTCTTGAACAAGGCCTGACTGGCACGGGGGGAGGCCCCGTTGATGACGCGGTGGTCCTCACGGGTGCGCTGCACGATTTCGATGATGTAGGAGAGAATGGCTGGGTCGACGTGGACCGTTTCGAGGGCTTTTTGCATGGCGACGACCTTCTTTGGCGAGGTGACCTGTTCGACCACGTGCTCGTCCTGTCCTCGCAACTTGCGTCGAGCGAGAATGGCTTTCTCCTCGGCCCGGTCGGGGTAGCCCATGCTCATCTTCATCAGGAATCGGTCCATTTGGGCTTCTGGAAGCGGATAGGTTCCTTCCTGCTCGATGGGGTTCTGCGTGGCCAACACAACGAAAGGTGCAGGGAGTTTGTGGGTGATTCCCTCAATGGTCACCTGCTTCTCTTCCATGGCTTCAAGCAAAGCTGCTTGGGTCTTGGGCGGTGCACGGTTGATTTCGTCAGCCAAGAGAATGTTCGAGAACAAGGGTCCAGCACGGAGTTTGAACTCGCCTGATTTTTGGTCGTACATGTAGGTCCCCATGATGTCAGAGGGCAACAGGTCGGGTGTGAATTGGACACGCTTGAACTTACAACCCAGTGCGCGGGCGAACGTGTTGGCAAGCAGCGTTTTCGCTAGCCCGGGAAAGTCCTCAAGCAGCATGTTGCCGTTGGAGAGGATACCGACCGTGACACGGCGCAGGTTCTCGTTTTTACCGATGATGACTTTGCTCACCTCGTTCATGAGGCTGTTGGAAATAGCCGAGACGGTCGCGATCAAATCTTGGGTACGTGCGCCACCGGCGCCTGCTTGCATGCTTGCTTCCATCTCAAGACCTCGTTTGCAGGCTGATGTCTTCTCATATCTTATATGAATGTGTGCGCTTTCATCGCCAAAAATGCTCATCCGAACATCATCGTTGTGGCCTATCGGCCCCAGAAGTGATTGTCCTTACGGTGAAGAGCGACGATTTCAGCCAAAATCTCCTCTTCCAGTGGCGAGAGGTCCACTTTCTTCAGGCGCTTTACATGGCGTTCGGGAACATCGACATAGAATTCGTCCAACTCCTCAATATGGCGACCAACGGTGGGGCCTTGAACCGCCACGGCGACCTCTTCGCCCTGCATGGCTTCCTTCACGTCCTCGCTTGCACGGGTGCGCAAACTCTTGACCTGGCCCACCGGCGTACCGTCCAGTTTCATCAATCGCTGACCGACATGGATTCGTCCCCCGAGCACCCGCATACCGACGATGGCCGGGCCCTTGGCACGGAAGGTGTGATCCTTCAGATAACGCACCTTTCCGGGGTAAACCAGCGCTTCACGCTGCTCTTCTTCAATGGCGGCTTTGGTGGTTTCTTGCCACTCCTCAAAGGCGTCCATGATGTGGTAAATGATGGGGCCGGAGATGAATTTGACTTCACCTTCGTCATCGGCGAGTTGTTGGGCCACATCGCTTGTGTTCGCCTTGGTCGAGAAACCAAGAATGACCTTCTGAAGCGGGTCGGCGGCGGACTTGGCCATCAAGACGTCCTTCTTGTTGACGGGCCCAACCGTAGCTTGGCGCACCGGGATGTTGCGTTGATGCAACTCAAAGGCAAGGGCTTCCAATCCGCCGACGGTATCGGCCTTGATGACCACGCCCGTACGGTCTTCTTCCGCTCCGCGACATTCACCTTTGGCGGTGTGTTCTTGGAAGGATTGACGAGCAAAAATCTCCTTGCACGAAGAGCACATAACCGGCATGCTGTTGAAAATCGCTCGCCATTCTTCCCGAATCGCTTCCTCGGCGACCTCAATTTCTTCGGGAGTGTTGGCCAAATGCAGCGTTGTACCGGCTATGGTAGCCTCGAGTTTTGGCGCCACGATCTTGACGCCACAGGCAGCTTCAACGCCGTCAAAGTTGACCCAGCGCTTACCGGCGTCTCGCATTTCCGCCATGCCCTGAGGCCGCTTAAGCCCCTTGATGTGGGTCGTGAACGGTCCGTCCTGACCGGCGAGCATGATGGTGTCACCGACCTTGAGTTCGCCCCGATAGAGGATGACATCGACGGTTTTGCCCATGCCGATCTCGTCTCGCATCTCCAAAACGGTTCCTTGTGCCGACCCGAGGGTATCGGTCAAACGGTCTTCGAGGAAACGCTCGGCCAAGCCGACGGTGACCGCCAGCAGGTCTTGGAGCCCTTCTCCCTCCTTGGCCGACATGGGGACGAGGGCGACGTTTTGGCGGAAATCTCGGATTTGGTCGTAGCGTTCGAGATTAAACCCGTGCTCGGAGAATTGACCGATGGTCTTCCAGTACCGGTCTTCAAACAACGCACGAACGTCTTCTCGTTGAGCCTGGAACGACTCGACGAAGGAACGCCCTCGCTCGCTTCGCCAACCGTGAAGGCGGTCAATCTTGTTTCCAGCAATGACAAATGGCGTACGTGTTTCTTTGAGGATGTTGAGGGACTCGATGGTTTGGGGCTGCAAGCCCTCCATGATGTCAACCACCAAGACGGCGATGTCAGCCACCGACCCG
>JAYYBT010000090.1:0-5916 GCA_036162675.1 Thermoplasmatota archaeon | reverse complement strand
TCTGCTGGAACGCAAATTGAATCGGGTAACCGACGTCTGCATTCCTGAGGACGCCGCCATTCGAGCCATCGAACACCATCTCATGGGCGTGTGGCGGGCTGCACAGGAGGCCACAGAATCCCTCCTGCCTCACGAACATCTCTACCGTCTCCTGCGCTCTGGTGTGCTCGCTGAAAGCTACCAAGCCGATCCGAACCATTCTTGGTTATTGGCTGCCGCCGAGGCGAACCTTCCTCTCTACGTCCCTGGATGGGAGGATTCAACGCTGGGCAACATCTTCGCTGCCCGTTGTTCACAGGGGCACCTCCACCCCAATGTCGTGTTGAGTGGAACGCATTACATGACCGACTTGATGGCGTTTTACCGCTCATGCTCCTCGCCCTTGGCCTTCCTTCAGTCCGGTGGAGGCATAGCAGGGGATTTCCCCATCTGCGTGGTCCCTCTGCTCCACCAAGATTTGGAGGAAGACAACGTACCGCTGTGGTCGTGGTTTTGCCAGATAACGGACGCCACGGCCTCCTATGGTGGCTACTCCGGTGCACCGCCCAATGAGAAAATCACCTGGGGGAAACTTGGTGTTGATACGCCAAAATTCAACGTGCACAGCGATGCCACCATTGTCCTTCCCCTCATCTTTGGTTATGTTCTTGACCTTTGAGTGAGGCGAATGACCCAAAGTCTTGAAGGGGAGCCGTCCCACATTCCACCCATGACCCACCGGCGTAGACTCCCGTCGCTGTTCATGATGGCGCTGTTGGTCGCTACGGTGCTTCCCCTTCATGTTCAGGCGGACACAGCACCTTCGGTCCAAATCAACACGCACTGGGTTGGTCAAGGCGCGACCGATGTAGATCACGCCTACAGGCTCACCTTTTCCGACAACGGTTCCTACGGTTTTGAGGTTGACATGCACCACACCCACAACGGCAGTCAACTGGAGACGAGCCACAGCATCACCTGGGGCAGCGAGGAGGGTTTTCGCACGGCTTTGCTCGAATTCAACACCTCCCTTTCATGGGGCGATGAAATTGAACTTGGCATCACCATCACCGACCACAACGAGGTCAGCGACCTCGACCATGAAACGGTTCGTAGTTTCGTGGTCGGCCGGTGGAACCAGCCCATGGACGACCACGAGGTTCTCCTCTCAACGACATGGGGACTTGACCAGGCCTACGCAACCGAGGCTGGCGACCAGAATTTCAGCCTGAGTTTCACCGGTCAAGGCTGGCAGGAACGAGTGGGCGATACCCTCTCGTCTTGGGAACTAGGAAACGGGACCTTTGCCACGGTTGAGAGCACGGCAGACGGGGTTACGGAACTGGATTTGGTGTTGACGCAATTGTGGAAAAACGAAACAGTGGTCGCTGGTGTGTTGACAAGTCAGGTCTTCGATGCGCAAGGCTTTGGCGATTTGAGAACCGAATTGATTGACGGCGAAACCACCACCGTCATCAACGCTGATGTTTCGCATGCCCTGCTCAACCGTTCCATTATCGACGGCGTGGTTGGCGAACGTCTGTCGCTGGAAGCCACGGGTTCACTCAATGTCTCCGAGGACGACGGTGAGAACAATTCCCTCGATATCGATGGTGAGCTGGCCGTGTTTTTCTTTGAATACGTGGATGTGGACGGTGAGCGTGTGCTCCAGCACACTCAATTTGAAGCCATGGCCGATTTCATACTCATCGAGGAAGGCACTCGGCTCGATGTCTCCCTGGACGGTTTCTCGTCCGTCGAACGATGGGAAAACGGTGTCCGAACACAGCACTTGGAGGAACTCTACGGCGATGGAAGCTTTGGTTTTGCCGACCAGGACGAAAACGCCTCGCTCCAAGTGAACGGCACCATCCTTGATTTGCATACAAAGTTGGAAAACGGTACGACCCTCATCGACGACCTGCACGTCGACGGCACGCTAACGGGTGATGTTCAAGGCACCTTTGGTGTGCTGCGAGGCATTGAGACAACGGGCATGCAAGCCAACGCCACCGGTCAGGAGTTCCTGGTCAATGTCATCTTCCAAGAATCATGGTTCAACATCACGGGCGTGAACGGCGGCAATTTCTTCGACGGCGCAGGGGTTGGTGCAACCCACAACCAAACGTGGGATTACCAGACGGTTCAATCCGACTGGGATAACCGCACCGTGCGCTTGGTTTGGCGAGAAACGGGGCCTGACGCCTCCGAGGGCGAAGAGTTCCCAGAACGCAGTCCCATCCAGCAAAACGCCACCGCTCCGGTGGCCGAAGAAAGCCTCGGCGACCTGACCGTTGGTCGGGAAACTGGATGGATGCCCATCCCGCTCAACACCAACGACCGCCTGCGTTTGAACGGGCAAGAAGGGCTCACGTTGACGGTCGATGTCGGCCAGACCCGCACGGATGTTCGGGACGGCCACAACCTCAGCGTCATCGATTGGACGGGCGTTTACGAGGGAAGCGGGGAGGCAGGAACGGCCTTTGGTGCTGTTGTCGTGGGAGGCCCGCTCAAAGGCTTGCTGTCTTCGGTTGAACGCTCTTTGAGCCTTCCTTTTGGTGATGACAACGAGACGGTGATGCTGCAGGAAACGCAGCTTCTCGAACGGGTCCTCTTTCCAGAAATCGTCAGCGCAGACGACAACAACCCTCCGATGGTCTCCGAGATTGGATGGCGGGAGGGGCTTGCCGTTGGCGAAGGTGGTGGAGTTGCCCATCTCCAAGCCACGGTTGAGGATGCAGAGTGGAACGTGGTGAGCGTGCGGGCCGACCTCAGTGTCTTTGGTCTTGGTACGGTTGAACTGAACGACCGAGGACTCGACGGCGACCTCGCTGTTGGCGATGACGTCTACACGGCATCGGTCATCATTCCTGGTCTAGAAATTGGCTCGTTTGCGGTCAGCGTATCAGCGACCGATAGTTTTGGCGCCACGGCCAGCGGCGAGGACCTGCTTGAAGTGTCCAATCAACCTCCTCGCTTGCTGGCGGTCGAAATCGCTCCCACCTCCCTTGAGCGAGGTCAATCCATCGTGGTGAATGTCGAGGCTTACGACGGCCACGGCGTTCGCTCCGTCCACATCGACCTGCGTGGCTACGGTGGCGAGGTGGTCAACCTGACTTCAGAAGGCGGTACGCCCTGGGCGGCCATGATTGAAATGCCGCCCGGCATGACGCCTGGGCATCAATCTCTCCTGGTCGTTGCTGAAGACGAGCAGGGAGCGGTCTCGCAGCAGCGCGTTTACACCCCTGCCCCCAACGGTGTTGGCGATGCTGTGTTCGGTCCGCACCATGTTGACCAGAGCGTAACCATGCCGATTGAGGTTCACATTCTCAACGACCGACCGGTGGTGGTGACCTCACCAAGTTCTGTGGAGAAGGACCCGGATGCCACGGTTGTCTACACCGTTGAAGTGAGCGATCCCGATGGCGTTGAGCGGGTCCAAATCAACCTTGGTGTCTTCACACCGATTGGAGGCCAAACATGGGCGATGATGCACGATGATGGTGTCAACGGTGGCGATGAGGTCGCGGGTGATGGCGTTTACAGCGTGGTTCTGTCCGTTCGGGAAGGCACGCCATTGGGCACGCATGAAGTATCTCTCCGTGCGTTTGACAACTACGGCGAATTGAACTTGGCTTCTGATGTTATCACGCTCAAGGAAGCCGATGAATCCACCAACGGAACAGATGGATTGAGCACGGCGGTGCTCGGTGGCCTCGGGTTGTTGGTCTTGGTGGGGGCAGTGGTTGTGCTGACCTTACTCGCCCGTCGTGGTGGCGAGGGTGGAGCCGACCGATTCGGGATGCAGTGACCTCCGTCATTGGAGGCAGAATCAGCGGCCGTGATTCTTCGCCGACAACCGTTTAAACCCCTGCAAGATGGGAAGGGCGCAAGCGAGCGTAGTGTAGTGGTTATCACCGGGCGTTGCCAACGCCTGAACCCGGGTTCGAGTCCCGGCGCTCGCACCACTGCGAGCCATTTCCCCTCATTTCTCAGTCAATGTTTATGGGGTGGCCGAACTCAACGACCATCGATAACCATGGCCGACCGTCGCATCATCTTCATCGGAAAAAAACCTCTTCACGCCTATGTCCGAGCGGTGGTCAAAGCGATGGAAGACGGCAATCGAGAGCTGCAATTGGTGGCAAGAGGAGCCACCATTTCTCGTGCGGTGGACGTCGCTGAAGTGTGCCGTCGCCGCAACGGCCACATCGCTCAGGGTCTGCCTGAGACGGTGAACATTCAGCACCTTTCGTGCGAATCCGAAGAAGTTGAGGGTGAGAACGGGATGCGAACAGTCAGCGTCTTGCGTATTGACCTTGAGGGCGTTGGCGAGATGCCAGTTTCTCAAGAGGAATGACTGACGAGGAGTTGGAGACGGCGTTCAATTTCAGCGGCCGTTTGCTCGTACACTTCGTATTCTTGGCCCACGGGGTCTTCAAGCGCCCAGTCTTCGTCGATTTTGATGGCCGGGCAATGGACGCCGCACCCCATGGAGATGACCATGTCAAAGGCGCTCGGGTCAATGCCGTCCAGACCTTTCGGGACCATGCCATCAGTGGAAATGCCCTTGCCGTTGAGCAGTTTGACCGCATGCTTAGCCACTTCGGGTCCCGGATGGGTGCCTGCTGATGCAGCCTCAAAACCCATCGATTTTGCTAAGCCTTCAGCCATTTGAGAGCGGCAGGTGTTCCCGACACAGACAAAGAGGAGTTTCATGTCCTACCCCAACGCCTCACCCGCTTTCAAATCTCTCTCCATAGGTTGTTGATGGCTTGACATAGGGGTAGGGCGTAGGGTCATCATGAGGCGTGCACTGCTGCTGAACCTCGCCGTGTTCTGCCTTCTCTTTGGCCTCCACATCGTGTTCGCTGCACGAGGCCTAGACCTCTTGTTTTCCTTGGTCGCTATGTTCATCAGCCTTCAAGTGCTCCTGTTTGGCCCCCTAACCGTCGTGCTTGAAGGGGCGAGGCTTCGTACCCATCGTCGGCAAACCAACCGAATGAGTTCTCTTGTGGCTCTCCCGCTCTCCTTTGGCTTGGCATGGGCTTACGGTGATATGACGTGGTCGCTGCCGGCGGTCGTGGTGGTTGTGGGACTCACCGTTCTTTTTCACGGCATGCTTGACCGCCAACTCTCGGTTCGCGCATAAATCCGAGCATCGGCGTTCCGTGGGTGGGTTGAAGTAGGCCAGTACGGTGGTTTGGGCATGGCGGATTCCCCGGTCTCCATCAACACGCCCGGTGCCTCAAACGAAGCACCTGCTGGCCCATCACCCCAAGAGCAGAAGCAGATGGAACAAGCCTACGCTCAGATGAAGCGAAAGATGGCGATGGAGGAAATCGGTCGCAAAATCAAACACAAAATCATGGTCCTTTCGGGCAAAGGCGGCGTGGGGAAATCCACCGTCTCAACTGGATTGGCTCTTTCCTTGGCTCAACAAGGCCACACCGTGGGTATTCTCGACATCGATATCACCGGCCCGAATGTTCCCAAGATGATGGGATTGGACGGGCGTCGCCTTCACGTCGAGAACAAGCGCATCCATCCCGCTCAAGGCCACCTCGGTGTGAAAGTCATCAGCATGGCGTTCCTCTTGGAAGATGAAGACACCCCGGTCGTTTGGCGTGGGCCCATCAAACTCGGGGCCATCCAGCAGTTCATCGGCGATGTTGAATGGGGTGAATTGGACTACCTCATCATCGATTTCCCTCCTGGCACCTCCGATGAACCGTTGACCGTGGCGCAATCCCTTCCCGACATCGACGGCATGGTTATCGTCACCACACCACAGCAGGTTGCCTTGCTCGACAGTCGGAAATCCATCACCTTCTCCGAATCCCTCAAGGTGCCCGTGCTCGGCATCGTTGAGAACATGAGCGGCTTCACGGTGAACGGCACGACGTCGCCAGGAACCGAGGTCAGCATCGCTGCTCC
>JAYYBT010000089.1:0-3442 GCA_036162675.1 Thermoplasmatota archaeon | reverse complement strand
CCCTCATCGCCATGGAGGCCTCCTACTACGACCTGCGTCAAACAGGGCAGATCATGTCGGTGCTCTCGAGCGACGTCAACCAGCTGGAAGACGTCGTTTCCGATTCGTCAACCTCCATCATTCGAATCATCATCACCTTCGCCACGGCTTTCCTCATCCTCGTGTTGATGTCGTGGAAATTGGCGGCTGTTCTGTTCACACCCATCATTTTCATTGTGCCCGCAGTGTACTGGTTTTCGACCCGAGTTCAGCGTAAATACCGCAAGCAACGAGAATCAACCGGTGACATTCACGCCGTGCTTGAAAACCTCATCTCGGGTATTTCCGTTGTTCAAGCCTACAACGCCGAAACGTGGGAGGCGGACCGTGTCGCCGCTGAGTCTGGTTCTTACCGCGACCAAGCCATGGGGGCCAGCAAAGACCGAAATCGCTTCATTCCCATGATTTACGCCACGGCAGGGGTGGCCTTTGGCCTGCTCGTTACAGCCGGCGGCTACCTCGCAAACCAAGGCGAAATCACCACCGGGCAACTCGTCACGTTCTTGCTCATCAGCACCCGTATGACCATGCCGATGTTCATCTTCGGCATCTTGGTCAACCAACTGCAACGCGGTGAAGCAGCGGCTCGTCGGGTGTTCGCTGCGATTGACCTTGAGCCGACCATCGTTGACGAGGAAGACGCTGTGGCCTTGGAGGGCGGCATCAAAACCGTGGAATTCAACGACGTGTACTTCACGTACCCCAACACCACCATCAAGGTCCTCAACGGTATTTCCTTCAAGGTGAGCGAGGGTGATTTCCTCGGCGTCATGGGCCACACAGGTGCGGGGAAAACGACGATTCTCAAACTGCTCATGCGCTACTACACGCCAGATAGCGGGGACGTGCTGGTCAACGGCCGCCCCATCACGGACTTCACCCTGCATTCGCTTCGTGAGGCCATCGGTTTTGTCAGCCAAGACCCCTTCCTGTTCTACGGGAGCGTCAAGGACAACGTGGTCTACAACCAGGAAGCAACCGATGAACAACTCGTTGAGGCACTCAAGATGGCCGGTGCTTGGGAGTTCGTTCAGGAATTGGAGAACGGCGTCGACACCATGGTGGGCGACCGTGGCGCCATGCTCAGCGGTGGGCAGCGAGCGCGAATCTCCCTCGCTAGAGCGCTCTTGAAGGCGCCAAGCCTGCTCATCCTCGACGAAGCCAGCAGCGCTTTGGATGCAGAGACCGAACGCCGAATCCAGGAGAACCTGCTCTCTTCGGGCAAGGAGCGAGCGACGATTGCCGTCGCTCATCGTCTCAGTACGATTCGAAACGCCAATGAGATCCTCTCCATGGTCGATGGAGCCATCGTGGAACGTGGCCTGCACGATGACCTGGTGGCTTCTGGTGGCGTGTACGCCAGCCAGTGGACCATCCAAACGGGCGACATGGCCGGTTTGTGATCAGGGTGAGGGTTGCTTTCGCACCAAGCCAATGTTGACCAGCGCAACGATGAGCAGCGCTGTTGAGAACCAAAGCGGCATCAACGGAACGGTGTCAAAGGACAAAGGCAACCAGGACAAGAGGGATTCACCTCGTGCGTAGGTGCCGCCCAGCGAAGCGGTCAGCAACACCATCCCGACGGCGGCCATGCCTCCCAGTGCTTGCCATCGTCGTCCGAGGTGTCGTGTCCAAATATCGGGGCCGTGGGCACGGCGTGCGAGCAGGACGCCGATGGCCAAACCAAAGGCGGATGAACCAAGCAGCATTTTGTTGATGAGCAGCGGATGGTCAAGCCCCTCGCCGGGACTTGACTGGATGCCCGTCATGATGGCGAAAGGAAGGGCCAGGAGGCCGAAGGCCAAGGCAAAATGAGCGACATGATCGGCGAGTTGCAGGTGTCGCTTCATGCCCAACCAGCCATGACTGCCCAAGCCGGCAAGAAGGAAGGCGATCCCCGCCATGGCGAAGGAACCAACGGCGAGTTCGGTGCTCACCACGTGAAGGGTTGGGGCCGAAACCATCAGGCCACCTCCTCGTGTTCTTCCGAGTCAAACGCATCGAAGTCCTTGGCCGTGGCCGTGCTGTGCCGTTGGAGCGAGAGGAACGCTGCAATGAAGACGAAGAGCATCGCCATGGACTGAACGTAGGCTGAGGTTTCATCCACTGACCACGAAGGCTCCTCGCTCTGCAATTGGAACCAAGGCGTGGTTTGGTCGGGCCCCTCGCCTTCGAGATGGGCGCGCCATTCAAGTTGCACCGGTTGCAAACTCGCAGGGAGTGCAAATTCCCACGCATTGTCTCCGGAGCTGGAGACGGTTGCCGTGTTCACCTCGCCACCCGAAACCTTCCACTCAACGGCCACCTTGTTCACGTGCTCCGTGGTCAGGGTGATGGTGGTGGCCTCGCCGATGTCTCGTCGAACGGGTGGCTCAAAATCGGCCGCCAATCTCGGAAGGTCTTCGGGGACTTCACGGACATCGATGGTAGCCGGGCTTGCCGAGGCACCGAAGAACGGGGCTTCGCTGCCGTCTTCGCTCCCGTGATGAATGGATGCATGGAGGGTCGCCATGCCCACCGACGGGGCGCGTAGCGTCCAGTGAACCGTGTGTTCGGTTTGACCAGGTGCAATGACCGCTTCGACATAATTCTCACTTCCTCCCTCACTGTTGGACAGGATGGTCCAGCCTGCGTCGGCGGGCGTGTCGCCTGCACCCGAGAGGTCGGAGAGGAGAAAGAAGCCAAGCAGACCGGTGCTGGTCGTCTCGATATCAGAAACGGTGACCGATACGCTGGTGAGCAAGCCTTCGTAGGCCACGCTTGGGGCGTTGACCACGACGCTGGCGGTTGAGGAACGGTTCATGTCGGCATCGCCGTGACAGGCGCCACCGCACTGGGCATCAAACGTTCCCGAGCCCACACCGTTGGGGTTGGCTGAGCCTATGGAGGGCGCCAGCAACAACGTGAGCACCACGAGCATCAGTGAGATTCGCTTCATCAGACATCACCTCCTTTACGGCTGGCGAAGAACAGTGGAATCAGCATGCCCAGCAGCATCAAGATGCCCAGGCCCAAACCGAGGCCGGTCACAGGACCGGGTTCTTCCAGAATGATGGGTTGCAGTGTGGTTGAAATCCCATCGGCTCCGTTGAGGAAGGTGCGTTCGTCGTTGAAGGGCTGGACGGTGTAGGTGTTGACGCCGCTCATGGGTGGCTGGTCTTGGTAGGACTTGCCGTCGGTGGTGCCAATGAATTGACCGTTGCGATGAATGTTGAATTCAACCGCTTCTCCACTCCACTCCCATGTCAGGTCAACCTTGCCGTTTCCATCGTTGAACACACGCAGGTTCTGCACGGCCGGGCCTGTTGAAACGGTCAATTCCATCGTGGTTTCCGCCGTGGCACCAAGGTCGTCGGACACCAGCAGGTGGACTTCAGTGTCCTTCGTCAGCACCAACTCCAGG
>JAYYBT010000088.1:0-4925 GCA_036162675.1 Thermoplasmatota archaeon | reverse complement strand
AGGAGATGAAAAAATGCAGAACAACATGATCCCACTGACCGTCGCCAACACCCTTGACCAAACCACCAAGCAACGCATCGAGGCGAAGCCAAACCAGACCCTCAAGCAGGCCGTCCAGGCCCAGAAACTTGCACCCGAGGGCGCTTTTGACGTCTACGACCAGCTCGGCAAGGTCATTTCTGAAACCAACGTGGCAAACCACCGCGACGCGACCGTCTACGTGGGCGTGGCCAAGGTGGCAGGGGGGGCATTCAAGACCGCCTCGCTCAGCAAGTTGAAGCGATCCGAGTACCCTTCCATGCGCCACATCAATCAGCACTCGACCAACTCGTCGGTCGGTGCCTTCGTGGTGAACCTCCCGGGGGTTTACTCCCATCAGAACCGTACGCAGGTCATGTACACGCTGCTGGTTGATGCACGGGATTTCCCCAACCTTCCTACGGCTTACGTGCTGACGCCGACGTGTGCGGACATCGCCCACGTGAACATCTACCAAGGGAACTCCTTCTCTGTTGCCCCGGGCCGTGAGCTCTGCGCCGTTTGTGTTGGGAACCAGTTCTCGCGGATTGAATGGCCAGAAAACTGGCAGAATGCCAAGGTCAGCCACGACGTCAAGATGGGTATTTTCCTCGACCAGGTACGAATGGTTCTGAACAATCCTAACCCCGATGATCCAGCACGAGAGGTGTGATTCATGAATTCTATTCAATCCATGCAGAGGTTCACACCAGGCGATTTTGCGGAATTAAAATCATCTTATTTTCCGTCAATGATCCATGTTAATCAGCACACCACGGATTCCCATGTCGGGGCTTTCGTTCTCCAAATTCCAGGTGTGCATTCACTGCATGATGCTACCGCGGTTGAGTACAAACTTCTAGTTGATTTACGAAATTTCCCAATCATCCCCCATGCCTACGTCTTGACGCCAACCTGCCAAGATATCCATCATCAAAATGTCGCGATTAACCGCTCATTTTCAGTCGCTCCGGGGTTGCAGATTTGCTGGATTTGTCCGGGGAAGTCTTTCGCAAAGGATTGGGAAAAAAATTGGCAGCACGCAGGCGGAGATTCTAATGCGAAAATCAAGAGGTTTCTCGAGCAAATCGAACATGTTCTGAACAATCCCAACCCCGATGATCCTGCACGAGAGGTGTGAACACATGACGATGCGACATCTGCGCCAGTTGGGTCTTGTCAACCAACCAAGGTTGGCCCAACTGAAGGTGCTCGTTTCGGGTCAAGCCGACGAAGTTGCAGATGTCGTGGTGCTCTTGGACCAACTTGGTGCTGCCCAAGCGGGCGGCTCCATTGGCCTTCACCTGGTCGGTGAGGACAAGCCAGAAGCGGTCTTCTGGAAACTCGCCTTCCCCGAACACGATCAGGTTCATTCCCTGGCCAAGGCTCGCCCCGACCTCTACACGATGGTTTCGAGCGACCAACCTTCTGAAGGGTGGGACATTCATCTCTCGTTCAGCGACACTGCTCAACCAACCAGGTCCACCGTTTACGGTGCAGTCGCCGGTCCGAGGGCAGCCGTCTCAATGACGCCGCTCAACCCACCGCATGCGGTAGATGGGTCCACGCCTCATTCACTCACCCCGGCCCTACGTGTTGTTTGCGCCGCCGCCATGGTCGAACGCATGCTCGATGAGATGGAACTTCGAAACGCCGTGCCCATCAGCGATGCATGGGTCACCATCACCTGCCGCATTGAGACGACCGACGAGGAAGAAGCGCGTGCGAAGGTCTCGAGTTCTGGAGGTATGCCAGTGTCCATGACGCCAACCGCGGATGGTTTGGCTACGCTCGCTCGGATTCGTCTTCCCTACCCCTTGCCGCTCAACCCATACGAACACCTTGAGGTGCGAACCAACGGCAACGAGAACTTGCCTGAACTGGTTGACATTGGTCTCGTCCCTTGGGACGCCCCTCCTCACACCCTCGATGTTCCGTTTCCCGTTGAACCCACGAACATGGTCATGCTTGGTGTAGGTGGTCTCGGAAGTTGGAGCGCACCCCTGTTGATGGAACAGATGTCTGGGGGCGCCTTTCACGTGGTGGACGGCGACACCTCCATCGAGTTGCATAACCTCAATCGACAGGTGTTGTACAACGACCAACACATTGGCAAGGCCAAGGCGGACGTGGCGGGTGAGCGACTGAAGCGGCTCAACACCGATGTCGCCATTCACATTCATCCGGAGCACTTGCTTCCCATGCACGTTGAGGAGAGTCTGGAAGATGGAATGGACGATACCATGCCGATGGCCTCGTTTGACCTCGATGAGGGGGCGAGTGAGAGCGCACTGCCTGAGGCCATCTCGACGAGCACCCTGTTCTTTGGTTGCCTGGACAACATGCGAGCTCGAACGCTTCTCAACGAAGCAGCACTCCATCAAAACGGTGTCATGATCAACGGTGGAAGTGAATCGGTTCACGGCATTGTTGAGCGACTTAGCGACGACGAAGGGTGCATGGTGTGTCGGTACGGCGACGCGGCCGCTCGTGAAGAAGAGGTTATTTCCTGCACCGAAGAAGGTGCTCGGCCCGTCGCTTCCATCGCCACCACCACCGCATGGGCCGGTGCCATGATGGCCGTGTTCGGCCTGATTGAAGCCTCACCTCACGCAGGAATTGCACTACCACGCCTTCAATGGCACCAAGGCTCGGTTGTTCGCAGCGATGTATCTTCGAAGCCGCCTTGGATGAGTGAACCGTGCCTGCGTCATATTTGACAGAATTTGAGTTGATGAGAGAGCCAGAGAGATGAGAACCATGATTGAACTAACCTGCCAAGCCAACGCCAACATCGGAGAAAACAAGGTCGCCATCGCCTTTGAGGACTGTGCGCCCAACGGCCTTCGCGCCGGGTCGCCCGTTATGGTGGTCGGCAACAAAAAGACCGTTGCACAAATTGTGATCAACGATGCAGCCGAGTCCGGACAAGTCCTGATGGGCGCCACCATGCGGCTCAACGCCAATGTGAACGAAGGGGAGACCATTCGCCTGCGCCCGCTGGCCGCTCAAGCCATGCAGCGCATCCGCTTCCAACCGCTGGTTGGCGACCTCGATGAAGAAACGTTCAACGCAGCTATCCGCGCCCTCCGGGATGTCTATGTTTGCAAGGACGCTCGCTTTGTGGTCAACATCAACGGTGAACCGGTTGAACTCTGCGCTACCAAGGTGAAGCCAGAGCACGGCTGGCTGGTCGAGGAGACGACGATTGATGCACGAAACAAGGCGGTCCGACGACGTGGCGCCAACATCCCTACGGTTTCCTTCGCCGATATCGGGGGGCTCGATGACACCATTGAGGAGATCAAGGAAATCGCCATCGTTCCGCTCATCCACCCTGAAGTCTACCAAAAGGCCGGTCAAGACCCGCCAAAGGGTATCCTGCTCTACGGTCCCCCCGGTGTGGGGAAGACCCTGCTGGCGAAGGCGCTGGCTCGCGAAGCCCAATGCAATTTCATCAACATCAACGGCCCTGAATTGTTCATGGGTACCTACGGGGATTCGGAGCGAAAGCTGCGAGATATCTTCGCCCAAGCCAAAAAGGAAGCACCGACGGTCATCTTCATCGACGAAATCGACGCCATCGCAGGGTCTCGAAAGGACAACAAGGGCCAACTGGAGAAGCGAATTCTCACCCAATTACTGACCGAGCTGGATGGCTTTGAAGAGCGTGGCCAGGTGCTGGTCGTGGGCTCCACCAACATCATGGAATCCATTGATGACGCCCTGCTTCGTGCCGGACGGTTTGACCGACGCATCCACGTCCCTTACCCCGACATCGAAGGCCGAGAGCACATCCTCTCCATCCACTCCGCCACCATGCCCCTCGAGCCTGACTTCAGCCTAAACACGTGGGCAAAGCAGACCAACGGCTTCACTGGAGCTGACCTGGCAAACCTTTGCCGGCACGCAGCCGTTCTGGCGATGCATCGTGTCTACGGCATCGAGCGTCTGATGCAACCCGAGGAACTCTCGGAGGACGAACTGACCGAACTGGAAATTTCCGATGAGGACTTTGAACTGGCGATGGATCGTGCCACGCCCTTCCAAGTTGAACTTCGCCGACCCACCAACATGGGCTTCCACGACATGGACGACATCATCGGCCACGAAGACGCGAAGGTGGAACTCAAGGAGCACCTGGTTGCACCCATTCAGCACAAGGACATGTTCGAAGCCATGGGGCTCAACTGCAACGGTGGTGTCATCCTCCACGGTCCGCCCGGAACCGGGAAGACAATGCTCGGAAAGGCGGTCGCCAGCCTGTCCGGTGTTCAATTCATGGCCGTTTCCGGCCCAGAACTGCTCTCCAAGTGGGTTGGAGAATCTGAACGTGCGGTTCGGGAGCTCTTCCAGCGAGCCCAAGAAGCCGCTCCTGTCGTCCTCTTCTTCGATGAATTTGATGCGCTGGGTCGCCAGCGAGATGGCGGCGATTCCTCGGCGCACTCCAACTCGGTGGTCGCCCAACTGCTGACCCTGATGGACGGTCTCGGTTCCAACGAGGACATTTACCTCATGGCGTCAACCAACCAAATCGACCTGGTCGACCGCGCTTTCCTCCGTCCTGGCCGGTTTGACCGAACGATTTACGTCGGGCCGCTTGAGAAGCAGCACTACAACGATTTCTTTGCCAACGAGACCAAGGATTGCCTGTCTGATGTTTCTGGAGATGAATGGACGGCGTTCATCAAGCAACTGGTGGACGAGGCGACCGGTGCAGATCTGCACGGCTTGGTCAACACCGCCAAGCGAAACTCGGTTTCCCGCGCCATTGCCCACGGGCAGAACGTGGCCGTGCTCGAACACCGAGACTTCGTCGCCGCACTCGCCACGGTGCCGCATCTTTTCTCCGGCTACGCCCGGGACCTTCCTGAGGTTGAGGTGTGGGACGATGAAAGCAACGATGA
>JAYYBT010000087.1:0-3344 GCA_036162675.1 Thermoplasmatota archaeon | reverse complement strand
GAGGCGAGGTGACCAAACGAGCAGACGTCAGACGGACCGGTTCAGACGAAAACACCGGTGCAGCAGGCGCCGGTGGTTCTGCAGGCGCCGGTGGTGGATTGATGGTGGCATCTTCGAGAACTGGGGGTTGTTCAACCTCACCAAGTGGCTCATGCACATCGGTCATCGGCGGGAGTTCAGGGGCTGGAGCCTCTGGAGCGGATGGAACCGGCACAACAGGTGCTAGGGGTGCTACGACAGGCTCAATGGGCGCTGCTTCAACCACTGCAGGCTCAACCGCCGCCACCTTGACCACAGCAGGTTCTTTCTCGCCAATAGTAGGGCTTGTAGCCGCAGAAGCTTCTGTTTGGCTCGCATCAAAGGGAATACCGTCTGCGAAGCTTCCAATGCCAAAGGGCAATCGAGAATCGTAAACCGTGGATTCGCCTTGAAACCCAAAGGGCAGGCTACTCGGGGCGGGAGCAGGCGATGCTTCTTCTTCAACCTCCTCAGCGGGGGGTTCAATCCCCTCAAGATCGTACCATGCTGCAGCAGCATCGTCCAACCCTGGGACTTCGGTTGGGAGAACCTCATCGGACGCGCCATCAAGCGACAAATCCGTACGAAGTTGGCTCCCACAAGCAGGGCAGGCAGTGCCACCCAAGGAAAGGAGTCCACAGATTTGACACTCAAACATGCATCTGCCTCGTACCTCCGTTGCGCCGAAGGGACTTCAAGTCAACGCTCGTATGCGCCTTCACTCTTCTTCGCCACGGAGGAGGCCAACAACGGCGCTCTTGGCATCCACGACCAAATCTTCAAGTCCTTGCATTTCGTCATCAACAAGGGCTTCTGCGAAGGTCTTGCCCTTGCTGCGACCTCGTGCGAGTTGACCGATGATGCTCAACATGGTGATGCCGATGAGAATCAGTTTGACGTAGGTACCGTTGTCTTCTCCACCCACAATGTAGACGAGCAACATGTATAGCGAGACGATGAACGTGGTCAAAATCATGATGGGGAAACCTGCTTTGAAAAATTCGTTGAACGAAATCGGGTAGCCCGCCTCTTCGGACATGCCGGCCGTCACCACGTTCGCAGAGGCGCCAATCAGTGTTCCGTTTCCGCCCAAACAAGCCCCAAAGGCCAGAGCCCAAATCAACGGCCCGAGGAGGTAATCACCAAGGTTGTCGGCGATTTGAAGGACGATGGGAATCATTGTGGCCGTGTACGGAATGTTGTCAATGAAAGCAGAGGCGATGGCAGAGACCCACAGAACAATGAGAATTGCGGCTGCCAAACGAACGGTTTGACCGTCGCCGGTATCACTGCCAAAGAAGGCGATGGCACGTTCGACATATTCGCCGATGAAAGCGATAACACCCATGTATTGAAGAGAGTGAACGAGGACAAATAATCCAGCAAAGAACAGCAATGTGGTCCACTCAACGTGGTGAAGGGGTTCCTCAAGTTCGTGGCGATCGGTAGCCAAGAGCATGACAACCGCACCCACAAGCGCAATCCAGGAAACGGCGATGTGCGTGATGGGGTGAAGGAAGAAATTGAGAATCACGAGGACAAGGATGGTTCCTGCGACCTTGAGCATCTGAGGGTCCTTGATACCGTACTTGGCTTCAAGTTCTGCGACATCTCGAATTCGGCTTCCTGAAAATTCATCGGCGTAGTACCACTTGAGTAGCATGAAACTTGGAACGATGCACATCAAAATGCCCGGGCCCATTTCAATGATGAAATCGTTGAAGGTCACACCGTATTCGGACATGTAGGCGTATTTTCCACCCTCTGCCGAGGCGATCTTATCGGGGGAGAGACCTGAACCAATCATGATGTTCGGAGGGTCACCAATCATGGTGGCTGCGCCACCAATATTGGAAAACAACACCTCGGAAATGAGCAATGGAATGGGTTTGATATCGAGCACTTTGGCCAATTGAATGGTGACGGGCGTCAGCAAGAGCATGGTCGTTACGTTGTCCAAGAAGGCAGAGAGGACGGCCGTAACCGAACACAAGATGACGACAAGCGTCCAGATTGAACCGCCGCTCTTTTTGTAGGAAAGGACGGCAAAGTACTCGAAGACACCGGTGTTTGACAAGACACCCACCATGACCATCATACCCAGGAGCAAACCAATGGTTTCCCAGTCGATCATCGTGGTGATTTCAGCGAGGGAGAACGTGTCGCCAGTGTCGTAGTAATTGAGTGCGAGCATGGCGACAATACCGCCAACAGCAGCGGCCAACGTGCGATGCACTGTTTCGAAAATAATCAGAATGTAAACAGCGATCAGGATGGCCAGACCGACATAGACGGCTTGTGTTTCAAGCCCATCTTTGATGTGAATTTCAAGACCAATACCGCCACCGCCACCGGCACGGGATGGATTGGCAAACATCATGGCGCCAATGAACATGAGCAATCCAAACGCGATTTGGCGACTTCGGTTGGTGAACAAATGGGAGTTCATGGACAAGCCTCTGCAAGGTGAGGGGGATGAATACACCCTTTGACCCTTTGCTTCACCATCGTTTACCTACGCCACAAAACACCAATGTTTCCTCGTTGCAGAACCAAGGTTGAACCGGTGTTTTCTGCGAGGTAATTCCACACCTCGCCTCGCTGCTCTCGTTCAAACAACCCCTTGTTCACCTTAATTTTGACAAGGTCTCGAGACTGAAGTTGTTGCCGAATTTCTTCCAAGACCGTCTCGCTCAACCCAGCCTTCCCGATGCGAACACTGGGGCGAAAGTCCCTCGA
Organism: Thermoplasmatota archaeon; assembly: GCA_036162675.1. Taxonomy (GTDB): domain Archaea; phylum Thermoplasmatota; class Poseidoniia; order Poseidoniales; family Poseidoniaceae; genus Poseidonia. Next base: position 587 of record JAYYBT010000087.1, on the reverse strand, counting down.
TTTGGCTAATCGAAGGATATGCTGCGGAATGGTGCTCATCCTTGACCACCTCGCTGATGGCGATGATGCTTTGGCCCTCCACCAAAGCGACGGACACTGCCACACTTCAAGCATGTTTTGATTCGCTGGCCGTCTTTGATGCGTACACGAAATCGAGTGGAATGAACGTGATGAGACCAACATTTTCTGCACACCGTTTCCTTTGCTGCAGGAGGCAGTGGAAGACGATGGCGGCGAGATGTTTTCACGAGGTGAACGGCGGCGGTGTCAAGCACGGGGGCAGGGTGTGACCTTGGATTGCTAAGTATTCCAGCAAGGTGGTTTTGGGCGTGTTGCGCAGATTGACGCCTGTTCGCTTTTTTGGACGCACGTGCGTTCCTCCTGCGACCCAACAAACCACCTCAGTTCAGCACGCCAAGCAAGTCGGTGGTGATTTCATCTATGGCTCGGTCACCGTTGACGCGGTGGAAGAGTCCACGCTCATCGTACCAAGCAGCAAGCGGCGCTGTCTGTTCATGGTAGGCACCCAATCGGTTGAGGACGGTGTCTTCGTTGTCATCCGCTCTACGCTTTTCTTGGTAGTTTCC
>JAYYBT010000086.1:0-3445 GCA_036162675.1 Thermoplasmatota archaeon | reverse complement strand
CCCTGCTCGTCCATCAATCGCTCAACATCAATGGCCATCTCTCGCTCAAGCACCCAGGATTCCGTGAAGTCAAAGCGTTGGGTGCCGTCGTAATCCTTCAGGATGACATCGAGTTCTCCTTGGATCAGTCCAGCCAGGGTTAGACTCCACTGCACGGTTGCGGTGAACTCGACCGTGAGGACATCATTCTCCATGCTGACATCGCAACCGCTGGGCAGCAGCAGGAGGCGTTCATCAAGGGTCGAACAGGTGTTGTCGAGCGTGGTGTATTTCACGCCCAAGGTGTCGTCGTTGCCCAATTCAATGCGGACCTCGGTCAGGTCGTCCAAACCGTTGGCGTCGGACACTGAAAGGCGCCATCCGATGTCTTTGGATGGCTCCAAGCGCATCATGGTCTCGCTCAGGAGGTTGGTTGTGGGAGCGAAGTCCACCAGTGTACCTTTGGATGGCGTTCTTGATTCCCATCGGGCATGGCCTTCTTCAGCCGTAGCCACAGGTATGCTGTAGCCCGCCAGGTCGGTTCCTTCGAGCAGCACTCGTCCCCACTGGTGGTCATCGTTGATGGTGTCGTTGACGGTGATGTTCACAGTCCAAAGGTTGCCGTTTTGTTGGGTGTAGAACAGGGCCGGTTGGTATTCTCCTCGTTGAGGAACACCATCGCTGGCCCCACCGTTCGTGCCGTCATCGCGAGCCTCAAGCCAGGTGTAGGCGCTGAGCGTCTCGTTTGAGAATCCGCCAACATCATGGAAGGAGAAGGAAACGGTCCGGTAGACCTCTTCGTTGATGTAAGCATCAAGGTCGGGCGAGACATCGAGCAAGGTCGGCCCTTCACCATTGATGATGAAGGTCAATGGGGTTGAGTCCACGTTCAAGCTCCAGTCCTCGCTTGTTCGGGCTTCAAACCACAGGCTCAATTCCCCCGAGAGTGCTTCAGGCGCATTCACCAAAGCGTGCTCCACCTCGCCTGCTGGAAGCGTGAACCATTCTGAACTCTGATTTGACCAAATTCGCTCGCCCACTGCATCTTCGTCGTACGTTTGCAAATCGAGGTGGAGTCTGCACTCAATGTTGCCACCCAAGAGTCGCAGGCCGCTGTTGGTAAAGCGATGGTCGATGGTCAGGTTCAACGCTGTGTTGCCGGGCAAAACCTCGCCGGGCTCAACCGTGGCATCACCTTGGCTGGAGGCATCGGCCGTGACCTGCTCCAAGGTGACGGAGACATCCCGGTCAATGGACGTGATGTCGGGGTGGACATAGGTCGTGTTGCGTTCGGCGTGTGTACTCGTTTTGAATTTTAGATGGCCCGTGGGAAGGGCGCCACTGAGCGAGAAGGTCCAGTTCATCGTTTGGCCGTCGGCCGTCATGGAGCCGGGAGTGACGCTCGCTTGTTGGTTGAACAAGAGTGAATCCGGGTCGTCGATGCTGAAGGTGGATGTGGTGCTGTTCCATTCAAGGGTGAGCCAGCTCGAATCGGCGTCATAACTCCCCGAGGCGTCGGTCGGGTGCATGGCCAAGGTGTAGGTGCCGGGTTGGGTGGTGGCGTGATGCTCGGTGACCACGCTGACCGGCGAGGATGTGGGTTGCATGAAAGCCGGTGGAGGGGAGGCGAACGCAACCGTATCTGCGCCGATGCTCACATTGAGCAGGGTTGGCGTAACCCATTCCATGAGGCGATTGGTAGCGTACTTCACACGGTATTGCAGATAGGGTGTGTCTTCCGGAACATCGGTCAGCGACAGGTTCCCCGCCGAAAAATAGGTGTTGACCGGAACCGTGGTCGGAAGCCATGCTGCAGCGGCGATGCCCTGTTGAGATGAAGCCGTTCGGTATTGCAGGCCGATCATGGTGCCGCTCGGTTCGAGGGTGTTGAAATGGAGCCACAGGGGGCTAGCACCACCGTCGGTGTTGCTGCGAAGGTCCTGAATCGATGAGGTGAGCAGCCCCTCTCGTGAACTTGGGTTGACATGGTAGTCGTTGGCAGCGAGGTACTGAATGCTCCACGTGCTGAATCGGTTGTTGCTCGAATCTCCACCGGCGTAAATCATGGTGTCGTTAGCCAGAGCGAGGGTTGAATCGTACATGCCAATCGGCAAGGTCGCCCGTACATTCCATTCATTGATGAACGGGTCGTAGCCGTAGGTTTTGTCGCTGGCCGTTCCAGACCAGCCTGAACTTTCATAGCCCCCGTGGATGATGATTTCGTCGTTGAACACCGTCGCTGCATAGGACGAGAAGGCGTGGGTGGCGTTGGGAAGTTGCGACCATGAATTCGTGATGGGGTCATAGGCCTCGGTCAAGTTGGTTTCCTGTTCTACAGTGGTGTTGGCCGCAGGGTCAAAGAACACAGCCACGCCACCGTAAGCGATGAGCTTCCCACGGAACGACACCAACTCAAAGGAATGTCGTCGGTTGTTCATGTCGGCCAGTTGGGTCCATGTATCGTTGACGGGGTCGTAGCGGAGCAGGCGGTCCGTGGAATCCGAGCGGTCCTCGGCCGATACGCCGCCAGCGACGTAGAGCATGCCATCTTGGCTGGCCACACCGGCAAGGCCGACGGACTGGTTGCCTGGCATGCTCGTTCCATAACTCCAGTTTCCAGCTGTGGCGTCGTACACTTGGACCAGCCCTGCGGCTTCAACCGCTGGGTTTGAGAACGGGTGGTGGTCGCCCACAGCGTAAATTTTGTCGCCGATGACGGCGCAGCCGTGGTATTGTTGAGTTTCCTTGAGCAATGCATTGGACGGGGCCCATGTTTTGTTGACCAAGTCAAAGATTTCAACGGAGTCGGTGTTGGCTTCATCGCCCGTTTGGGCCGGGTCAACGTCGATACGGCCACCGATGAGAAAGACCTCGTTGGTTGCAGGAAGGTAGGCTGAACACGCTCCGGTGCGCGCCGACATCAACCCAAAGCCGTTCGTGGCGGTCCACGAGACCTGCGGTCGGGAAAGCTGGGTGAGCCCCGTGGTGGCGGATTGCGTGAGATTCGTGTGCGTGAAGCCATTGGAGGTGGCAAACTGGTTGGTGATTTGGACGGTCTCCTGGGGCTCCATTATCGGGTCGTCAAGGGTCGGCGTTTGACCGTCATTGGCAAGCAGTGGTGTCCAAGGGACAGAGGCCATCAAGGCGACGATGAGAAGGGTCCACCCCCAACTTCGTTCCAGCCCCATGACTTTTGCAGGCCCTCGGAGTTTCTATACTCTTCTTCTTGCTGGAATAGGTGGCTTGGTTGAAGAATCGGTTGATGGTAACATCTCTGTTAGCATCGTGAACAAGGTTATGGAGGCCGAGAAACTCGGCAAGGCATGAACCGTTCACATGCACTGCTCACATTGCTTGTTGCCATGATGATGATTCCCCTTTCAGGGTGCGTGAGTGATGGCGTCAACGGCGTTGATGGGGCCCAAGGGGCACAGGGAGAAAAGGGCGAGCAGGGAACAACCGGTTC
>JAYYBT010000085.1:0-12932 GCA_036162675.1 Thermoplasmatota archaeon | reverse complement strand
GTGAACTTGGTCGCCTGCTCGGCCGTCAGGTCAAGTGGGTTGACGACATCCACGGCCCCAAAGCCATGAAGGCCATCGAGGACCTTGAGGTCGGCCAACTCCTGATGCTCAACAACGTCCGCATGGACGAAGAAGAGACCACCGTCAAGGATGTGGCAGCGATGGGCGAAACGAAATTCGTTCAACACCTCGCCAGCGTAGCCGACCTCTTTGTCAACGACGCCTTTGCCTGTGCCCACCGTGCCACGCCCTCCATCATCGGTTTCACCGGTTTGCTGCCGTGCGTGGCGGGCGAACTGATGGGCAACGAAATCAGAAAGTTGGACCACGCCCTTGAGACGCCTGAGCGCCCGTGCTTGGCGGTGCTTGGTGGCGTCAAGGTGGACGATTCCATTCAGGTCGCCGACAACATGCTCCGCAACGGCATCGCCGACGCCCTCTGGCCCACCGGCGGGGTCGCCAACCTGCTGCTGGATTTGGCCGGCTACGACATCGGTGAGCCCAACCGAGCCTTCCTCAAGAAAGAACTCGGCAAGAACTGGGCCTCCACCATCAAACTCGCCAAGGCCCTCATCGACGACCACGGCAACACGATTCACCTCCCCGTGGATTTGGCCGCCAACATCGAAGGCAACCGCGTGGACATCCCGCTGGCCGACTTCCCCATCGAAGCCTCGTTTTGGGACATCGGCATCACCTCCGTCTTCCACCTCTCGGCGGCCATCAAGAAGGCTGGAACCATCATCCTCAACGGGCCAGCAGGTGTGTTTGAGAACCCCGATTTCGCCTTGGGCACCATCGAGATGCTCAACGCTTGCGCCGAGTCCGACGGCTACGCCGTGATGGGCGGCGGCCACACCGCCACCCTCGTCGCACAGCGAGGTTTGGCCGACAAAATGGGCCATGTCTCCACCGGTGGCGGCGCCTGTTTGGATTACATCGCCGGACGCCCACTTCCAGCGGTGGTCAGCCTCGAGCAGAGCGCCGTGGCCTTTGGCATCGACATCAGCACGGCTGAAAGCGAAGCGTGAAGGAGCCACAGGGGAGACTCGAACTCCCGACCTTCTGATTACGAATCAGACGCTCTACCAACTAAGCCACAGTGGCGGCAAACTCCCCGCTGTCCCAATCAAACATAAGGCCCACGGTGCGAACCTCAGCGTTCATGAATCATGGCGAGCAGGCCCCACCATGAGCGATGCTCCCGTCCGCTACCGAAACACGGTCCTCTACGACCGTGGCGGGCAGAAGGCCGTGGGCGACGTCTTGCTTCACGCCGACGGTTCATGGACGCCGTCCAAGGGCGACGAGGACGTCCTGGAGGACATCGACGGCTCTAAGCGACTCATCACCCGCAGTTTTCAGAACTGGCACACCCACCTCGCCATGCAACTCAACGCCCGCGATTTCAGCGACGGCTTTCCCCTCCACCGCTGGCTCAACGAAGCCATCTTCCCCACCGAGTCCCGCATCACGCCTGACTATGTCCGCATGGGAAGCCGGTGCGCTGCAGCCGAAATGATTCGCACCGGTAGCAGTTTTGCGGCTGACATGTACTTCTATCCCAGCGTGACGGGCGAGGTGTTGACCGATGCCGGCCTGCGTGGACTCGTTGGTGGGCCGGTCAGCGATGCGGCGCTTCCAAGCCACCCCGACGCCGCTTCGGCGCTCGAGGAACTCGACGGGTTGCTCGCCGCCAACAACGAAGACGATTTGGTGCAGTACGCCATCGCCACCCATTCGGTCTACCTGTGCAGCGAGGAGACCTTGCTGCGGGCTTCGGAACTCGCCGAACGCCGGAACGGTCGCCTTCACATCCACGTCAGTGAAACCCGCAAGGAGGTGGCCGACTGCCACGCCAAGACCGGTCTCTATCCCGTGGAATACCTCGACAGCATCGGTTTCTTCCAACCCGGAACCGTGTGCGCCCACGCCTCATGGGTGAAGAAGAACGAGATTCGGATGCTCAAGAAGCACGAGGCGACGGCCGTTCATTGCCCCTCCTCCAACATGAAACTCGCCTGTGGAGGCACGCTGTCGTTACCCGCCTACAGGGACGCCGGTGTGGACGTGCGACTCGGCACCGACGGCGCTGCCTCTTCAGGCAACGGGCTCAACATGCAGGCAGAGGCACGCTTGGCCTCCTTGGTGCAACGCCACGACCACTGGGATTCAACCCTGCTTCCGGCCGTGGAAGCGATGGATTTGGCCACCACGGGAAGTCGGGACTGGGCCGTTTGGAACCTCGACGATGTGCGCATGCGCCCGCGTGGACGCTCGGACAACCGCCACCTGGCCAACCTCATCTTCAACGGGGCCGATTGCATGGACCTGTGGGTCGCCGGGCAAGCCCTCCGCCGGGACGGTGTCACCCTCACCGTCGACGAAGCGGCGGTGCTTGACGAAATTGACGTCGCAGTAGCGAGTTATTACGAGGGCGTGGAATGATTCATTCCATGCGCGTGTAGGCAAAGCCAGCCATGCCCAACAAGGCGAAGAGGAAGTAAGCAACGAAGCCTGCTCGGAGGTGAACCTCGTAGTTCATGTTGACCTCCGTGCCCTCGGGCAGGGAATCACCAAACGTGCCGATGCCAGCAAAATAAACGCCGGCCTCAACGTCCCAGGTCAAGCCCTCGCTGCCGTCGGTTCCCGAGGCGATAATGTCACCATCGTACGGGGTGCAGGCCTTTGAGAGCGCTGGGTTGGTCAACGCAGGAGGCGTGGCATCGCAGGTGTTCCTCTCGTCTTCGTCAACGATGACCACGTAGATGTCGTCGCGGTCCCACGTCAAGGTCAAACTGGCCGAAACAAAGGCGGTCAGTCCATTTTCGGGAAGCGGTTCATCACCGAAGAAGGTCCGTTCAGGAACGTTCGGGGTCGGCACATCGTTGACCTGCCCTTCGAGAACAAAACCCACCGTACCGGCCAGGCCGAGCAACACCGCCACCACGACCATGCCGTAGCCAATTTTCTGTTGCTTTCTCATGATGATTCCGCCTCGTTCGTTTGACCGAGCGATGCGCATCAATCGTCATCGGATTTTCGCTTGACGGCGCGACGCTTCACGGGCGCTTTGCGAGGAGCTGCTCGGCGGCCGACCTTTCGGGCAGGTCGCTTCCTGGGCTTGTCCTCCTCGTCATCATCGTCATCGTCGTCGTCATCGTCGTCGTCATCATCGTCGTCATCGTCGTCGTCATCGTCGTCTTCAGGCTCTTCCTTCTTCTTTCGACGGCGCGACTTGCGTTGAACGACGTTGATGGCAAAGGGATCGTCATCGTCCTCTTCTGGAGCGGCGGTCTTCGTTTCCTCTTTCTTCTCCTCTTCGGGAGAAGCGGCACTGCCCGTGCCGGTGACGGCGTCCATGTCAAGGTCCTGACTGGTGCCAATGAATTCAGCCATCCACGACTCGTCGTCTTCGTCGTCGTCTCCTCGTTTCTTCTTCTTGGGACCGGACATGCTGGTTTGGACGATCATGAGCGAAACGACGATGGCCAGCACGTTCACGATACCGATGATCCAGACCAACACGTAGGGTGGGTCGCTGTAGGAGGGCGTGATGGTCTCAGGCTCAACCGGTGGCTTCAGTCCTTCTTCGTAGGAACATACGGTGGTACCGTCAATTCGATTACGACAGAAATCAACGATGAAGTTGACATTTTTGGAGACCTCGTTGCCAGCAGCATCGGTGGCTCGGATGCTCAATCGGTGGAGGCCTGGTTCAAAATCTCCAGCTGACTTTTCCATATCAGCGCTCAGGCTGCGGTTGTTTTCATCGAGGTACGTGATGCCTGTCAAATCGGTCCATGCGCCGACGTCCGCAACACCCGTCGTACCGCCAACGTGGGCGGTGAAGCGGTATTGGAAGGAGGTCACGACCACGTCGTCTTCTACACCGACAAGAACGTTGATTTTGTTGCCATAGAGGTACTTTGAGCCGTCGGTTGAGGGCGTGGGTGAAAAGATGTCGATGGTGGGCACCTGAGCGTCGATGGAGAGGTGGTCCCAACTCTGGTTGACCTGATTGTTTGACTCGTCTTCCATGATGACATAAACGGTCATATCACCAGCCTCAGAACTGGAAAGAATGCTGAAGTCGTAGGTGTAGAGTGGCCCCAAGTTGGGGTTGTTTCGGTTATCGTTCAACATGGACAACGGTTCGTCATCGCCGGTCAGCACCCCACCTTCGGAGGTGGTGATGTAGATGGTCGGCGTTGTGCCGAGGTCTTCGTTGACCTGGACACGCAGCGAATACTGTCCGGCCACCAAGGTGGTCCCGTCGTAGAGTTCACCGTCGTCGTTGAACACGGTGAGGGTTGCGTTGGGCAGCAAGGTGTCTTCGGCGACCTTGAAGGCGTTTCCACCGAAACCGGCGAAGATTTCGCCGTTGAAATTGCCCCATTCGTCGGTGATGGTCACGGCGTACCAGACGTTTCGGTCAACGTCGGCGGGGATGGCAAACTCTCGTGTGAGGGTGTCGCTGACGGTGAACGTTGCGTCAATGTCCATGAGTACGGGCTCCCAGCCGTCGCTTTCGATGGTGGAGACATCGTTCTCATCCTCGCCGAAAGGCTCGCCATAATGGCGCCAAATGGAGTAGGACTCGTTGTTCTCGTCTTCGTTGAACCACTCAAGACTCACCAGGTTGAGTGAACCGATGGAAAAGGCGTTCTTGATGCGGGGTGGGTTAGGTGCTCGTGTGTCTTCAAAGGGAACTTGGAAGAAATTCTGAACCAGTCCGGTGTAGTGATAGGTGCCGTTGACATTGCCGTAAAGCGCTTCTGAGGTGACGAAGTAAAACGAGTTGGTGCGGTATTCGTCGTCGGGCACTTCAGCATCAAAGTAGCCGATGCCATCGCCCACCGTTCCAAGGTAGGTCATGGTCTCGTTCTCAACAAATTGCCCAGCGCCTACGCGATAGGTGGTGTACCAGATGTGGTAGATTTCACCTTCAATACCGAGTTGGTCATCCCACGTGATCCGAGTGGTTCGGTCACCAATGAACTCCGCATGGACATTGGTTGGCTCAGCCACCCAACCGTAGAAGGCGTTCTCTTCAATGCCGTTGGTGCACGAATCACCGGTGGTGTCGGTGTTGATAACGCCAGTAGCGTCGACGGTGACCACGCAATAGTACGAGAAGCCAAGGAAGCCCTGCGGCACTTGTACCTCGTAGGAATTGATGCCTTCCAAAATGCCCTCAACGAGGAGGAACACGTCGTTTCGCAAAATGGTGGTGAAGGCTTGGTCGGAGCGGTAGACCCGGTAGGTCTCGCCCGTTTCAGCGGCGACATCGCCCCACGATATGGTGGTCGCGCCCGTGCCGTCGGGGTTGGAAGTGAATTCAGCCGAGAGGAGGATGGGTTGGTCGGGCGGGCGGTTGTCCTCAACCACGGGCTCGGCCAAGGTGTTGTCGCCGACGAATCGAATGTCCTCGTAATCATCACCGTTCTCGGTGTAGTTGGGCAACAGGTAGGTGATGGAGTAGTAGCTGTTGCGCTCTGTGTTGGGTGGAACGTCAACCGTGTAGGTGCTCTCCGTTGCATTGAGGACGGCGATGGGCGTCTCTTGAGTGATGAGGTAGGTCCCGAGTTCACGGGTGATTTGGTAGTCGGTTCGCCAGACTCGAATTTGCAAAGCATCGGGCCCGGTGGTGGGCAGGATGTTGTTGATTTGGTTGTAGTTAAGCCAATTCAAGGTCGTTTGACTGCTCGCAGCGTCAAAAATCGCCGAGATGATGAAGGGCGTGTACACTGAGCGAGTGATTTCCTCCACCGGCTCGTACGTTTGGGAACCGTTGAACAGCAATTCGGCTGCTTCTGTGCCGTTGGCCAGTAAAGTGGTGATGGCGTAGTAGAACGTCCCGTTGGTTCCTGGGGCGACGGGGAAGGTCACGGTGTGCCCTGAGTGGGTGCCGCCCTGACAGTTGAACGGGTTTCCGCCCGCTACACCAGCATCACAGGCATCCACTTCAGCAAAGTGCTCAAGCGAATCCAAGTTGGAGGCGTCGATCGGCGCAGAATGTCGGTAGAGCATGTAAGTCGCACTGAACAGGCCGTTGAGTTCGGAGCCACCCGTGGCGATGTTCTCCCACGTAATGAGGGTGGTTTCGGAAGTGTTATCGAACACCGCCTGGATGTTTTGTGCCTGCAAATTGGTGGGTTCGCCTTCACTGTCGTTGGCGTGAACCGGGCTCAATGGAGCCAGTGCAAGAAGCATGACTGCGGTAAGAATGACGGCGCGCAGACCACCGTTTCGTTCAGCCTTTGGGCTACCCATCATCAACTATGTCGCCTTCGTCCGTTATGACTATGTCGCTTCAAACGACGAAAAACAGCCCATCAACGGACTGTTTTGGGTGGACCAACGCATCACGAATCTGACTCGCTTTCAATGCCCGGTTGGGGCAAGGGGTCTGCAGCGTCAAGCGCCTGAATTTCTCCTTTGGCTTGGAGGAAGCGCACGACAAAGGTCCACAGTCCCCCGAGGCCGGAAATGAAGACGATCAAACTCAGCGGGTTCACGTCGATGTGGTCAAACCATCCCGGATAGGTGGCCCCAATGCTCCAACCGGCCAACACCATCACGCCCATGACCACCAAGGAGAGGAGGGTGAGGATGGTTCGGTCGGCTCGTGAGAAGCCTCGATAATTTCGGGCGCCGGCCACGGCTTGGGCTTGGGTGCCCATGTAGGAGCCCAGCAAGGTCAGAAACGCCGCGGCAAACCCGAGGGTCATGTCGCCGACGAACACCGAGGCACTGATGCACACGACCCAAACACCGTCGAGCACGCGGTCGATGGTGTGGTCGAGGTAGTCACCCCAGCGCGTGACTTCGCCTTTGGCCCGAGCCAGCGAGCCATCAAGGCCGTCAAAGAGCATCGCCAATGCGATCATGATGGCCGCACTGAGCAGCCATCCACCGCCCGTGGTATCGTCGGGGGCGTACATCGCCAACAAACCGCCAGCGACACCGAACGGAAGGGCCAACCAGGTCACCGTTGACGGCGATAATTTGTAGAACGCGGTCAGGAGAGGTTGGAGCCACGCTTCCCAGCGACGACGCATTTTCTCAAGGGCCATGGAATAACGAATTCCGTGGAGGTGTTATGGTTTGTGGAGAGAGAGGCGGTCAATCAAGCGATTCGCCGAGCCAGTCGATGGCGTCAACGGCCCCGTCCTCAATGCTCTGTGAAGGCAGACCTTCACCGCACCACGCCTCCACTTCACCGGCCAGTTCTTCCGAGGAAAGCTGCCCGGCATCCAGTTCAAACACGGGGAGTTCAACCTCAAATTCAAGCAGTTCTGCCCAGTGACCTGCGGTCATTTCCCATTCGACGTTCGCTCGAACTTTTCCTGCTGGATAACCCCGCGCCTCAAGCCGTTGCCTCAGCGTTGATGGCGCGCACCGAAGAAGGACAATTCCGCTGACATCGAGCAGATGCGAGAGATGACCGTCGACGACCCAGCGCCCAGAAGACGATGCTTCCCATGCTTCGGCGAGTCGGTGAATATCGATGGGGGCTGCACCATCCTCGGTATCGACATCCTCCAAGCACCCGTGCTCGTCAGCCAATGTCGCTAAGGAAAGCACGCTCCATCCGCGTTCCTCAAGCATCGCACAAAGGCTGGATTTGCCAACACCCGGCGTGCCCGAGATCGCCAGCACGCAGTCCTCGTCCATGAACGACCCTCGCCGTCGGTGGTCAATAAACGCAGAAGGCCCACAACGGGCCGAGGATGCAAAGGCATCATAGCCTCGGGGGTGCTCAGGTGAATCGGTAGCATGTTCGGGATGCAGGACCCAGCACAAACCTTGCATCAAATTGAACGCTACATGCAGGAAGGGCGACTGGAACTCTCCGAGGTCATGGCGACCCAATTTTGCGACATGATGTTGGGGCGGAAAAAACGAGAGCCACAGGACCAGATTTTCCTGCTCAAGGGACTGCGATTGATGTGCGATATCTACCTGATGCGAGGAAAGGCCGACCAGAGCATGGCCACCATCAAGCGAATGCACGGCGAGCGAAAGGCGCTGGTCAAGGTGTTGCAAAAGCATGCGCCGCAGATGCTGGCTTCCATGCAACCCGAACACGAAGACCACCTGCGCGCCGGTCGCCTCTGGGCTGCGGCGGGCAAAGGCCGAAAGGCGGCCAAAGCCTTCGCCGTGTGCGAGAAGTTGGTGCCCGGCCATTTGGCGGCGGCTCAAGCAGCGGTCGAAGCCTTGCCTAACAAGGGTCACGCTGAACGGTTACTCAGGGCGATTGCTGCGGCGGGCGATGTGATTCAAGCGAACGGCGCCTTCCAACTTGACCGTCCCGGCTCGCCGCCCGTTTCACTTCACGACGTGTTGACCACCTTGCACAACGGCGCCACAACAATTCCTTCCTACGCCGACAAATTTCAGGCAGAGCGAGCACGCCTTGAGGCGCAACAAGCGGCCATCATCGCAGGTGAACAAGCTGCCAATGCACGGCTCCAAACGGCGCTTGACAGCCTGCAGCCAAAGCACGACTACTACCAGTATGGATGATGGTAGCGAGGGATGGATTTGAACCATCGATCTCCGGGTTATGAGCCCGACGGGATATCCAGACTACCCCACCTCGCTACTTTGCCCGCCACGGTTCACCGTTTTCAAACCACCGTCTCCAGCCCATCATGAAAACGGGTGGTTTCATGAGGTGGTGCGACCTACCATGCCCATGCGAGCCGAGCGCACCAAGACGATGGCCGTGCTCGCCGTCCTTCTTGCAGCCTCGCTGGCAGGTTGTCTCGGAGGCGAAGGCAGTGAGGATGACAACAACCCCATCTCCATGAACGTCCACTACGATGCCACGGCTGGCACCATCACCGAACGCGTCCAAAACGGTGCTGTCTTGTCCACCACCGGCGTGGAATTGTCCTTTGATTTCGCTCGGGTCTCCTCAAAGGCTGGCATGATGAAGACGTTCACCTTTGACCCGGGTGATGACGAAGAGGGGGTCAACGCCGTGACCGTCAACGCCAACGACCAAGCAGAAATCACCTACACCTACCAGACCCATGGCATGTTCACGGCCATCTTGTCGGCCACGGATGAGAGCGATAACGAAGCGTCGATGGAACTCATCCTGCGCATTGACAAGGAAATTGACTGGACCCAAACGAACACCGACGAACCCGATGCCATGGTGTTGGCAACCTCACCCGATTGTGAATGCCCAACACCCGAACATTTGGCCGTCCAGTCAACCATCACGAACCGGAACGACATCCTGCCAGGAACACAAATTACGGTCACATGGCACCTTGACGACCCTGAAGGCGAAGAGCAAGCCTTCCACACCGAGCAGATTGGTGATGGCCAAGATGCGTCGTGGGCCCACAGCCAATACAACGTGGAGGGAGGGGATTGGAACCTCAATGTCACCATTGATGCTGGAAACGATTCCATCGATATACATCACATTGTCACCATCGCTTACGAGGCCGTAGAGTCTCCGCCCAACCCGCTGGCAACGGAAGGGACCGAGCAGGAAACCGATTCACTTTCAGTTTGACAAAATCAAAACGAAAAGTGAACCATTCGTTGCACTGCTCAGCCATCAGCGAGCCATACCCGAGAGCTAAGAGGATGTCATCGGGCCGCGCCCTCCTTCGTTTCTTCATATAGGGAAGCACACCACCATCGGGGTGAAGGGATGGAACATGCCAACAAAATCAAAGAAAAAAGTCAGCATTGAAGTTGAAAAGAATGAAGCACCGGTGGAAGAAGAGGTCATGCCAATGACCGAGGAAGAAGAGGTCAAAGTGACCATCGAAGACCTCCCAGGTGTTGGACCTGCGACCGCAGAAAAGTTGCGAGAAGCCGGTTTTGAAGAACTCCTGGGCCTCGCCGTCATGTCGCCTGCCGACCTTGCCGAAGAAGCAGAACTCGGTGAAGCGGTTTCGGCCAAAATCATCGCCGCAGCCAAAAAGATGGCCAACATCGGTGGCTTCGTTTCCGGTGATGCACTCCTTGAGCGCCGCCGTGAAGTTCAGAAACTCTCCTCCAAGGTGCAATCAATCGACGACCTCCTCGGTGGTGGATTCGAAACCCAAGCTTTGGTGGAAGTCTACGGTGAATTCGGTAGCGGAAAGACCCAGATTGGCCATCAACTCGCCGTGAATTGCACCCTGCCAGTCGACCAAGGTGGCCTCGACGGCGATGTCTTCTACATCGACACGGAAGACACCTTCCGACCAGAGCGCATCACGCAGATGGCCCGCGGACACGGATTGGACCCCGATTATGTCCTCTCCCGCATTCACGTCGCCCGTGCGTACAACTCAGCTCACCAGATGCTCTTGGCCGATGAAATCAAGCGAATGAGCAAGGGGCTGAACGTCAAGATGATCATCGTTGACTCCTTGACCAGCCACTTCCGCGCCGAGTTCATTGGACGAGGCATGCTCGCCCGACGCCAGCAAAAGCTCAACAGCCACCTGAAGGACCTGAAGAAACTCGCCGACGTCAACAACGCACTCGTGCTTGTCACCAACCAGGTGCACTCCAAGCCTGACGCCATGTGGGGCGACCCGACCAAGCCCATCGGTGGCCACATCCTCGCCCACGCCAGCACCTTCCGCCTCTACCTGCGCAAAGCCAAGGGTGGACGACGAATCGCTCGACTGGTCGACTCGCCGAACCTCCCCGACGGTGAGTGCGTCTACCAGGTGTGCGAAGAAGGCCTACGCGACTGATTCGGCTTCCGTTCACGGCCCCGAAAACTCGGCTCATGTGCCCCTGTGAGGGCGGCACATTGAAAATGTCCACAACCGAAAATGTGGCCATGCGCCATTTGATTGAACGGGTACTGGAACTCTCCGAAGAGGAGCAACGTGTGGTCCAACACGATGAGGTTCCCGGCCAAGGCTCTGATGAAGAACTGAAGGCACTCCTTGAGTCTCTTCAACCTCGAATCCGAGTCTACGGCGTCGGTGGTGCAGGCTGCAACGCCATCAACCGCTTGTTCGACGAGAAGTTGTTTGAATCCTCCTACGTGACGGGTTACGCCATCAACACGGATGCACAGGCTCTGCTTCAATCACCCATCCAAGAAAAAGTCCTGATCGGCCGCACGGCACGAGGACGAGGTGCAGGTGGCGACCCAACCAAGGGTGAAGCCGCTGCGCTGGAATCCGAACGCGTGTTGCGACGCATCACCAACGACACCCAACTCGCCATCATCACAGCCGGCATGGGTGGAGGTTCAGGAACGGGAGCTGCAGGCCACATTGCCCGGCTCGCCAAAGCCCAAGGCGCCATGACCATCGCCGTGGTCACCTACCCCTTCAAATCCGAAGGTTCCCTTCGCAAGCAAAACGCCGAATGGGGGCTGGAGCGTCTTCGTGAGCACTGCGACACCATCTTGGTCATCCCCAACGAACGTCTGCTTGAGATTGAGGGTGTCAAGGACCTGCCCATCGCCAGTGCGTTCCGAGTGGGTGATGAATTACTGGTGCGCTCCATCACCGGCGTCACCGAATTGCTGACAACCGACGGCATGGTCAACCTCGACTTTGAGGACTTGAAGTCCATCGTCAATTCAGGGGCTGGCGTGGCCATGATTGGACTTGGCAGTGCCAAAGGCCCGGGTCGAGCCGACGCTGCGACCATGGAAGCCTTGCACTCACCGCTGCTTGATTTGGACATGAGCGATGCTCGAGGTGCCCTCATCAACGTGGTCGGCGGAAGCAGTCTGACCTTGGGTGAAGCCGAGCGGTGTTCGCAACTTATCAAGGAACAAATCTCACCGAATGCCAAGATCATTTGGGGCGCCGCTGTACGAGAAGAACTCGGCGATGAACTCCGCGTCATGTTGGTGCTCACCGGCGTGAAGAGCGACCAAATTCACGGTTCCACCGAGAACCGCCAACTCCGGGCGCTTCGCAACCGACAAATTGAGTTCGTCAACTGATCAAGGCCGGGCCACTGACCAGAGCAACCCGAGGATGAGCAAAAGACCTGCAGCGAGGACGATACGGTCCGTTTGACTCACACCATCGATGCCCTCTTCGGGCGAAAGGTCGCCTTCGTAAAGCACACCTGGAACAACCGTTTCCAGCGTCGACCATGCATCGCCCGTCTGTGCGTTATTTCCGTTAACGGCGTTGCCGTGGACGGTGAACGTGGTCGTGCTGTCGTTGTTGGCCGGCGAGGTCCATGTGAACGTCCATGTTCGCTGGTATGAGCCGTTGTTCGTATGGGTCCATCCGTTGTCCAGCCGTTGAACGGAGTCGTTATCGTAGGTTATGATGCCCCCAGACACCAGCAATCTGAACCCTCCTTGGGACCGGTCATCCACCGCTTCAACCGCGCTGATAACCTCCAAGGTCAAGTGATGGGTGGTGTTCGCTTCGTAGGCTTCCGGTAGGCCAGAAAGATGGACCTGTGTGGTGTCCACAGCCGTATGGCAGAGGCACCCCTCATTGGCTTCTGCCCCCAAACCGTTTGGGGAAGCAACGACGGCTTGATTTACCAACAATCCGAGGAAAAGGACCGCCACAATCAGCGTGCGTCGGCCGAACATGATGCTTCCAGTATGCGGGTCGGTATGAGGCTTGCTTTTTGCTTGAAACCATGATGCACGAAGGTTCAACAGAAACCATGCATTAAGTATGAAGAGGTTGCCAATTGATGCCATGATTGATGCGTTCACTCTCCCCGATGCGGAAGAAGAAGACATCGATATTTACGATGCATTGGGCCTGAACACCCCGGTTTCAACCGACCAAGCGCCCACCCAAGCCTACGACCCACTCGCTGCGTTCATGGACGATGATGACGAAGAGGAAGAAGAAACGGTTCACGACATGTTCGCACCCACGCCTGTCGTCTCGAGCGAGACGATTGAAGCCCTCCTGGCTACGCTCGCCCGTGACCTGCTTGACCACGAGCGCCTCGCCGCT
>JAYYBT010000084.1:0-4101 GCA_036162675.1 Thermoplasmatota archaeon | reverse complement strand
CCTTGACGGTGAAACAAGACCCACAATCGGTGCTTTCTGCGGCCATGAAGGCCGAAGCCAACCTGACATCGTGGGCACCGGTGCGGCCCAACTTGGTCGAATGGTTGTGCGCTGCGACCGGCATGAGCGTGGATGATATTTCACTGGAAGTGGCTTCTTCGGCCATGCTCCCGATGCGTTCGGTGGAGGTGAGTGAAGATGAGTGACCTCAAGCGCATCTTGAAGGTCGCGGCTCGGGTTCGGAAGGAGCGCTTGTCCGGGATTCGCCTCAAAATCATGCTTCCCATCCTCCTGCTGTTCTTACCGGGCATGGCTTGGGGATTTTCCGACCCCAACATCGTGCTTCCCGGGGGACATCAACCCGATACGGCGATGGAAGTTTTGTTCTACGCCTCGCTTGGCGTGGTGTTCGGTGCGACCATGTGCGCCGTGTTGATGGCCTTTGACGGCGTGAGCAAAGACCGAGCCAGCGGCATGTTGGAGGTACGACTCGCTCAACCCATGCCTCGTCAACACCAAGCCACTGCGCTCATCCTCGGCCACGCTCAAAGCATTCTGGTGCCTGTTTACGCCCTGCTCTTGGCCTCCGTCCTCGTCGTGCAGGTTCGAACGGGTCAGTGGCCGACGATGACCGAGTTGTTGGTCTATGCACTCTCAACCGGCTTGGTGGTGTTTTGGTACACCCTGTTCGCCCTGCTCGCCTCAACATCAGCGAGAGAACAAGGAACCGCCATCGCCTTCGGCATTGGCGTTTGGTTCTTCTTCACCTTCCTTTGGGCCTTGGTGACGACCATGGTCGCCTATGCATCCGGCGTGGCGGTGGGTCAAGCCAACGACCCCGCATGGGTGGCGCTTGAAGGGATGCTGGACCTGCTTTCACCCAACGGCGTCTACCACCATCTCCTCGAAACGCAACTTCCAACGGTGGACAGGGGCGTGCATGCATGGCAATCCTGGCTCGCTGCTCTGCTCTGGACGGTCCTGCCTTGGTGGGCACTGCATCGCCGCATGGAACGCCTTGTTCCATGATGGAATCAACCAATTCTTCATGAAGGCGAAAGACAACCGAAGGTTATGGCAAGCCGCTTGACCGCACCGTTCCTCACCCTCCTTGTGGCCCTCGTTATGGTGGGCGTTACATCGTCCCCCTTCATCACCAACTTCGCTGAATCTCCGGTGGTTTCGTCCACCGAAGGCCGGCAGGGGGGGCTGGACGACACCATCACAGAAAGCTGCGGTGGCCTCACCTTTGAAGACCTCTTTGAGTATGATTTCGCCCTGTTTGAACTCAACGTTCTCGATGACTGGGCCACCGGCGACATGTATGCGAATGCTTGGGTCAACGGCTCAAACTCAGCCACCGTTCGCGAAAACCTCGACGGTTTGTTTGACGGGCTTCCCGGCGGGAACAACTCATGGATCAGCACCGACGAGCGAGATGGCGTGCGCAGCATTGGCCCGAAGTGCATCGGCGTCATGGACACACGACTTGGCATGCGTGAGGGCATTCCCCACTCAGGTGGCGTGGATTGGAATGACTTTGAATTCGTTGAGGAGGGCATCGGACTCGATGAGGTCAACTTGGTCCCAGACGGCCATCCAGATTCCCGTGGCTGCGTCAATGCTGGCCGTTCCGCCGATTGCGAAGAGGTCCCCACCTCCACCACCGATGACATGGAAATCAGCCTCTCTGTCGCCGACGGTCAAACCAACAATGTCCAGTGGGACCAACTTGCGAGTATGGGCAGTTCCAACTTCACGCTGGCCATGAACATCAGCAACATGAGCGATGCTGCTTTGGTGGTCACCTTCCCGGTGCTCCAAGGCTTGCGGATGTACGATTTCCGTGTCGTAGACAACCAGCCTGAAACTGGAGAATCCTGCGACCACATCGGCCAACCATCCATCGTTTACTTGCCCAGCGGTGCTCTGAAGGTGACACAAATTGTTTCCTTTGACCGAACACAATGGGAACTCTATTGCTATATGTTCATGGATTTCACCACTCAAGAATTGGAAATGAACGACCCTCCAACATGGGAAAGTATCGCTCCTGCAAACGGCACCATCATACCAACCCCCGGCGAAGGCACGTGGAATTTTGTGTCCGCCAGTGTCGGTAAATCATGGGCTACGGACAGCAACGACTGGACGCTCCAGTGCACCTTTGATGAAGATGGGTGGAGCATTTCCACCAACGTCATCGGCGACTTCTTCATCACACAACCAGCAGGTTCCAGCCAATCAACGGCCACCTGCCATGCAGTTGACTCGCTGGGAGTCGTGGACGAAAACGATTCCCGAACCTGGACCTTCGGCACGCTCTACACCGCTACGGGCACCGTGGACGAAGACGGCAAGAACGCCAGATTGACCATCACGCCCACTGGCCTCGTCAGCGAATTTTTGTTAACTGCACGTGCTTCCCAAAACGGACAACTTGGAGGAGAAAGCGAGACCATCACCGTCGCCTCTTCCCCAGCAACAGCTGCTGTTTCCTTGACCTCCATCCGCCCAGGAGCCTTCCAGTTCAGCGTGAATGCCCAAGCCTCAAACATGCTCGCTCAAACCGTTGACATTTCGCTTGGACTCACCAAACCCAATTCCCCACCGGTCGTTTCTGTGGCCGTGAACTTTGACGGCGAAAACGCCACCTGGGACGAAAGCCAACTCAAGTTCGAGATGTACGGGCTCGTTTCCGACCCCGACCTGGAGACCGTGACCATGAGCCTCACGATTTGTGGAGCGGAATACCAAGGCTTCACCATCGATGGCATCAACTGGGCCGTGGAGGTCTCAACGGCCATCTGCCTTGCGAACGGGCTAACCGACTACGATGTCGTCATCAAGGCCGTGGACGAGAGTGGAGAACCCACCACCATCACGGTTGGCATCCCGGCACCGGTGGTGGACGACACACCCATTGTTTCGCCTCCACTGGTTGAAGAGGACGGTGGCGCCCTTCCATCCCTTTCGTTCTTGGCGACCATTTGCATGCTCGGTGTTGCCGTCCTACATCGTCGCAAAGTTGAGGAATAAACCGACAACACCAAAAAGCGATGGTCGCAGGATAAATCAGGTCTTGAGATGTTCACTGGCACCGTTGAAGCACGAAGCCATGAGGGTGGCTTGCTGGTGCACTTTGAAGGCTCATCCCCCGCACTTAACGCCATCATGGTCAGAGCGGACGATGGCACGTACATCGGAAAGGTGGACGGTGTTATCGGCAGCACCAATCATCCCTTAGCCCATATCGCGCACATTGACCGTTCTCTCGACATGGACGCCCTCATCGGTGTGAGCGTGACGGTTCGAGCCAAGCAGAAGCCCAAGGAACAGCGTGGTGACCGACGAGACTCTTCCCGAGGGAACGACCGAAGAGATGGCGGGCGCAACCAACGAGGTGGGCGTGATGACCGCGGACGGCGAGATAACAACCGTGGATTCAGAAACGACCGAGGAGGCCGTGATAGCCGTGGATTCAGAAACGACCGTGGTGGAGACCGACAGCAACGTGGCACGTTCAACGATAACGATTGGACCTGTCCGGAGTGCAAGAACTCCAATTTCGCCTTCAGAAATGTCTGCAATCGATGCGAAGCCCCTCGACCGGGCGGGGGCGGTGGAGGCGGTCGACGAGATCGCTCCGACCGTGGTGGACGAGACAACAACCGTGGGTTCCGAAACGACCGTGGTGGACGAGACAACAGAGGCGGCAACCGACAACGAGGTGGAACGTTCACCAACAACGATTGGACCTGCCCGAAGTGTAACAACTCCAATTTCTCATTCAGAAATGTCTGCAACCGGTGTGAGGAACCTCGTCCGGGAGGCGGCGGTGGTGGCGGACGCCGAGATGACCGTGGACACCGCTCCAACGGCTACCAACGAAGGGAGAACAACCGTGGCAGAGGCCGCGATGCTGGTCAGCAACGTGGACGCCCGCAACAAGGCCGTGGTGGTTCTCGCCCCCAACATCGCCAATCCTCAGATGTTCAACCCCGCAGAGCTAGGGGGAAACGCTCAGGCCATGCACACAATCAACCACCGCGCGATTTCAGGACACCGCCTCGGAAGTTTGAGCGCAAAGATGACTGAACG
>JAYYBT010000083.1:0-17413 GCA_036162675.1 Thermoplasmatota archaeon | reverse complement strand
AAAGCGTGCAAGCGTCCCGAGACGCTGGGAACGCGTAGGTCAAGGTTCAGGTCGCGTCCTTCCTGTTCAAAGGCCATGCGGGCCTTCACAACGTCCGAAGCGTGGAGGGCGAGGATGTTTTCCAATCGGTCTCGTAGCGTGCTACGAACTTCCTCAAATCGCCTCAAGGCCTCCCGCTCACTCCACGATTGAGGCAGTGCGATGGCAGCGTTGCTCTCGTTTTGCACCTTGAAATCAAGTTCCATGATCATCTGAGCCACGGCTTGGTGAACGGGCGCAAGGTCGGTGGCAAAGCCCTGGCCTCGCAGGGATTGTATGAAGGCTTTCATGTCCTCTTGGTTGGTGGTTGAACTGACCATGAGGAAGTCTCGAGCCATGGCGTGAATTTCTGCGGTTCGTCCACGAAGTTCCATCAGAGCGGTTTCCACCTCAAGACTGTGCGTTTCGCCAGCGTGCTGAATCATAGGGGGGACGCTGTTAGCAACTTCAACCGGCTCGGGGCGGAGGTGTTGCTCAAGTTCAGCATCGCTTTGTGATGAGGAGACGTCGTGGCCTATGCTGGCGAGGTCTTCCTTCAGGGAAAGTTCTTCTTCGTAGGTCCAGCCTTCATCGTGGTCTTCCACGAACGAAGCAACCGTTTCCTCCACCGTTTCGGGAGTTTGTGGTGCGACAACAGCGGACACCTTTGGTACGCTGACAGGTCCTCGGGGTCTTCGCAGGCTCTTCTTGACCTTGCCCCATGCATTTTCTTGTGAGGCCAAGACCCCAGCAACGCGAGCGAGGAGGGCTTGCTTATTGCCCGAAAGGGTGAGTTCCAGGTCTTTGCACATGGCGTGAAGCTCGTCCCTTGTCATCTCGTCAAGTCGCTCGATGGCCAGTGATTTCGGGTCGTGGTTCAAATGAAGATGCAGGCGTTGCCTTCGGGCTTTGATGGAACCCGATTTCTTGATGCCAAACAGCCCCAATATCTCTCCCAAATCGCTGTTGGAGATGCTTCGAAGCCCAGCAGGAGAAAAATCCCAATCGGGGAAAATGAGGTGCTGAATCAAGCGTGCTCGCAACGATTCAACGGGGCCAGTTTTCGCCACACCGTGTTGTTGAGCGATGGCTTTGAGGTCGTCAAATCGGGCTTGGTAGAGTTCACCCAACAACGCTGACGTGTCCATGGCTCCTCCACCTCTACGGCTTTTGCCGCATTGAAAGCATATATGTCTTCGCTGTCCAACGAGGCCAAGAAGGCTGGTTCTTGTGGGTGTTCGTACCGGCGGAGGGGGCCATCAGTCGTCCAAATCCATCAGTCGAGGGCTTGGGTCCATGAAGGAACGAGGCATGCCGGGGATGTTCCGTTTGCTTCCCTCGTGGTCGGTGGTCATGACCGAGAGCAATTCCATGAATTCCTTGAGGAGATTGACCATGCCAAGGTGGCTGTTTTCCGGTTGAACAATCCGTTCACATGCGGCGGTTACGGTGCCGCTGGGGTTCAAGGTTTCAATGAGCATTTCAACTCGAGGGCCGCTCTTGAACACACCCCGTTTCTTGTTGGGGTCCACCAAGGAGGTGAGCAGTGCTTCATCACCTTCCTCAGAGGCCTTTTTCAAAAAGGTGGAGATTTTTCGTTGCTCAACATAGGCGCCGACGATGGGTCGCAAGGCGGGGTCGAGACTCTCAAGCAGCGCTGTTTCCAAACGATACGCCAGTTCTGCGCTCGGGTCGAGCATCTCAGAGATGTTGGATTTCGGGAAACCTTGGCGTGTCACCAAGAGGGTGAAACCGTGCAGCGGCGGGGGGATGAACCGTTCACGGTTGCTCTCGGTTTGGTCGCGTTGAAGACCCAATGTGTGGCGCCGTCCTTTCATTCGGTGACCGGCGTGGATGGCCCGCGGGACGATGAAACCGTCAAGATGGCCTTGGAGTCTTTGCTCTTCCAGCCACGGCCAAATGTCCTCTTCGTCAAGGTCGTCCACCTCCGCCTTTGCACCAAGACGACTGACCACCTCCTCAATGGTCTCGAGGATGAGGTCAGGACGCATACGTCGCATCTGGCGCCGAAGCAGCTCATGCTCGCACATCACTCGAGCACCTTGTTCCAGGTACTCAGGCTTGTCATCGGCCACCAAAACCCAGGTTGGCTCTTTTCGGGGCAAAAGTCCGGCGATGGCGAGGCCCTCAACATCGTGTTGAGCCCAATCAAAAGCGCTCATGGCGACGATGTCACCTGTTCCACTCCGAAGCGTTTGGATGGCCGTTTCCATGTGGGGAAGTTGTTTGAGACGCAGGTCTCGATGTTTGCCGTGGGTGCCAACGGTTCGCTCAATTTGAAGACGAACGCCATCGTTCCTTGACGGCGTGGTGAGAATCACGAGATACTCACTGTTCTCCATCGGTTCACCTCGGTGAGGGTCGCCCCTCACATGTCACGGGCGTGGACGACCGGTTAAGAAGCCCACCCTCGTGGGAAGGGCGTGGGCAGCAGTCTTGAGGTGCTTCAATCAGCACTGGAATCCATGCGTGAAGAGGTGAACCAAGCCCTTCATGACCTCATCCAAGAGGAACTTGAGTTTGGAGCAGGCGAGGTCGCCCTCGAAGCAGGGCGGGTTCTGAACGCTGGAGGAAAACGCCTCCGACCGATTTTGTTCCTCTTGGCCTACCAACTTGCTGGCGGGAAGGCGAAAGAGGACGTCATGCCGCTTGCGTTGGCCTTCGAACTCATCCACACCGCCACCCTCGTTCACGACGACATCAACGATGAAGCACAACAACGACGAGGCATCCCAACCATCCACGCCCAAGCAGGGCAGGCCAAAGCCGTCATCGCAGGTGATTGGCTCTTCGTCCAAGGTTTCGGTCTCGGTGGACGCTACTCCGCTCAAATCGTCTCCATCATCGCTCGGTGTTGTGCGAACATCGCTGTTTCGGAATTCCATCAACTCGACCACGTGTTGAACCTCGCGACTTCTCCCGAGGATTACCTTTCCATCGTGCGTGGGAAAACAGCTGGTCCGTTTGCTTCAGGTTGCTACAGTGCAGGATTGGTCGCAGGGTTGGATGACGAGCAGGCCAAGGCACTTGAGCGGTTTGGAATGGAATTGGGTATTGCCTTCCAACTCGTTGATGACCTCTTGGACCTGCGTGGAGATGAGCGCATGGGCAAGCCCCGGGGCGCCGATGTTTACGAAGGAAAAATGACACTGCCACTTATTCACGCTCTCACGCTCTCTCACGGGCAGCATCGCGAGCGTTTGTCTGAACTCATCGAGAATTTTTCAGACGAGCACTTTGACGAATTGATGGCACTGCTGGAACGTTCCGATAGCATGGAATACGCCGAAATTTTGGTTCGAACGCATCTTGAACGTGCTCAAGCAGAACTGCAACGTTTTCCCGACAGCGAGGCCAAGGAACTGATGTTGCTCATCACCAACATCGTCAAGGATCGGCATGCTTGAGGTGAATCCATGGCTGTCAGCGAAATTGAACATCGCCAAGTCATCGTTATCGGTGCAGGTCCAGCAGGCAGTGCTGCAGCTCAACGATTGGCTGAAGAAGGCATTGATGTTCTGGTCTTGGAGCGTCGCGCCATCGTTGGGAATCCAGCGCAGTGCGGCGAATGCATACCCAATTGGGGAGAGGTCATCGGGACTTTCAAGCATCTTGAGGACCACACATGGCTGAAGACATACTTCGACTTTCCCGAACGTCTTCGCCTCCACAGATTGGACAACATGCGAGTGTTTCTACCATCTGGAAAATCCTTCAATTTTGGATTGGATGCCTTTGCTGGACATCGGCTGCAATTCGATGGCTACCTCGCAGATAAAGCGGTTCGAGCCGGTGCAGAGATACGCACCTCAACGATGCTCAAGCGGCTTCAACAACAGCGAAAGGCCAATCGGGAACTGTTGGTGACCAACGAGGGCAGGTTCACCTGCGATTACCTCATTGACGCCTCCGGCAGTCTGGCCCACGTCGGCCGGCTGAGGCACGGGCAAGACCCTACCTTCCGTCCCGAAGACCAAGTCCCAACGATTTACGCCCAAGTCAAAGGCAACGTCCCTGAAACATTTGATGTCTTCCTTGGCTCCGTCGCTCCCTCTGGTTATGCGTGGATCATCCCAAAGGGTCCAGACTTTGCCAACGTGGGACTGGGGGTTCGTGCTGGAAAACTCAAAGGCGATTTGAAGGGCCATTTGGAGCGCTTTTGCGCCGACCTCAACCTCGAAATCGTCTCCTTCGGTGGCGGCTGGATTCCGATGGGAGGGCCGGTAAAGCAGATGGTGGATGGAACCACGCTTGCTGTTGGTGATGCTGCTGGACTGGTTATGCCAAGCAATGGCGGCGGCATCAGTCAAGCCATCATCTCTGGCTGTTTTGCGGCTGAGGCCATCGTTGAGCACTTGACCAACAACACCCCGCTCACCACATATGAAGACCGAGTTCGTGCGTCAATGGGGCCTGCCTTGAAGAATTCACTGCGAAGCAAGAACCTCGGCTACGCCTTCATGCGTGGTGATGTTTTGACGGAATTGATTCTTCGCTGCCTTGGTCCCATCGGTGGTATCAAGCGAGCCATGGAATGCGAGAAACCCCTTTGGTTGTTCTGAGCGACAGAAAATCAGCGCCCCTCGGCCGTGAATCATCGGTGTGTTCAAGTGATTTGACGGCATGGTAAGTGCATGCGAGGGCCGGTCCGACGTGAGGAAGAAGCGGTCAGTCCCGTGATTGCGACCGTGCTTCTTCTCGCCATCACCGTCATGCTTTCCAGCATGGTTTTCGTCTTGATGCAGGGTGCCTTGACCACGGTTGAGAAATCTGCACCCCAAGCCTCGGTCAGCGTGCGGGCCCTCGACAACGGCTTTCACGTTGTGCGCATCACGAGCCTCGACCAATCCATTGACCCCGCACGACTCCAATTCGATTTGTTGCCTGCGAACATGACAGAATCCCTGCCAATTCGGGGCCAAGTTTCGGACGCAGATGTGTACGGCGTCATCGGCACCAACATTTCCTTCCACGACCGTGATGCTGGTTATTCGGTGACCCAAGGCGATTACTTTGTTATTGATTCAGAGACCATCGGTGCAGACGATGGCACCTGGCGTTTCCGTCTTGTCGAACAGACAGCAGGAGCGCTCATCGTTGATGTTTCTCTTCCTGCGATGACGTGATGTCATCCACCGATGAAGGACATCTCAACCTTGCTTTCATCACCGGTCTGTTCGCTCCGCTCCATCGAGTAGCGGTCCGTTCGTTTTTCCCAAATGGACCGAATCGCCGTTTGGAGATCGCTTTTTCCTGCACCCAGGCGGAGCAACCCTTTGACATCGTTTCCGCTTGAGGAAAACAAGCAGGTGTAGATGGAGCCGTTGGCCGATAGCCTTGCACGGGAGCAATCACCACAAAACGGATTGGTTACGGATTCAATGAACCCAAATTCATACCCCGAAGGGAGTGTGTAGCGCCTTGCGACCTCGCTGCGCTCCTTTGGCGAGCTGGGTTCAAGCGGGCCAAATTCAGTCTCAAGCATGCGTCGAATGTCCGCACCCGAGACCACTTCGTCCAATTTCCAAGCATTGGTGTTCCCCACGTCCATGTATTCGATGAACCGGAGAGGAACGCCACGGTCATGGCAGATGTGGGCGAGCGGCAGAATTTGGTCTTCGTTGACGCCTCGTCGTACAACGGCGTTCACCTTCACGTTCAGTCCGACCCGCAGCGCTTCATCGACGCCGTCAAAGATGGCCTGTGGGTCGACCTGGTCGGTATCCGCCATCGCCTGGAAGGTGCTGGTTTCAACCGCATCAATGCTGACGGTGACCCTGTCCAATCCGGCCTTGAAAAGGGCTGCAGCGTGGTTTTTGAGGAGCGCCCCGTTGGTGGTCATGGCGATGTCAAGACCGGGACCAACCTGCCTCAGCATCGCCACCAACTCGGTCATGTTTCTTCTCAAGAGTGGTTCCCCTCCCGTCAACCGAACCTTCTGAAGTCCGCACCCCATGAGTGATTCAACGACGAAGGCAATCTCTTCGTAGGTGAGCAATTCATCTCTGGGCAGAAAGGCATGGTCGGTACCAAAGTGCTCACGTGGCATGCAATACGTGCACCGAAAATTGCAGCGGTCGGTCACTGAAATCCTCAAGTCCTTCAACGGACGTTGATACGCGTCCATGAGGGCCATGAACCGTGGACGCCTCCCCGGTTCTTGAATCTGTATTGCAAGGGTTCATGACGGGCAGACGGCAGCCAAGAGCATGGGCAAGGCCTGGGTCAAGCGTTGGTCACCCTCCCTCGAGGACGGGATGGGCAGCTTGATCCCCGCCCTCAAAATCAATCCTCACGCCTCTATAGATAAATTGACTTGGAACCTTCCTCCCTCGAAAAGCCACGCCATTCGATGGCTTGCTCTGGCCGCACAATCCGAGCAAGAAGTGACCCTTCACGGGCTGAGAAATGCCGGGCAAGACATGGTCTCCATGAGGCGTTGTCTGGGCCAAATGGGGGTTCAAATCACCGACTTGGGCGCTGACGGGCAGATGTTGTCGGTCTCAACCAACCACGATGACCAACCTGCAGAAGGGAGCGTGGCTTGGAGGATTCAGGGGCTTGGGCCCGATGGGCTGAAGCCGCCCATCAGCGTCTTACATGCCGGTAATTCCGGAACCGCTCTACGAATTTTGATGGCGCTTTGTGCTCGCTTTGATGTACCTGTCATGCTCGATGGCGATGCTTCCTTGCGTTCAAGAAACTACGAGGTCATGATTGGTGCATTGGAGAAGGTCGGCGTCAAGGTCTCGTACGGAACGGGGGTTGAGGGACTTCCTCTCTTGGTTGAGGGGCCTTGGAGGCCACCTGAGACATTGGAACTTGACGTGTCAACATCGAGTCAACCGATGACTGCGTGGCATCTGGCCGCTCCCGCTCTGCCAAATGAAATGAAAATCCATGCTGTGGGTGAAGGCGTTTCCCTCCGACACAGTGGATTGACCAAAACGCTGTGTAAGCGCACGGGAGCCCCTGAAAATTCCGCTGCTGGCGAACTCCAGCCCTGGCTTCCTGTCATCGCCAATGATGGTGTCCACCTTCCCCTCGATGCATCGATGCTCTCCTTTGCATGTTTGGCCGCGATGGTCAGCGGAGCCACCGTTCAACTCAACGGCGTTCCTGCTGAGGAGGATGCACTCGGAAACGAGGTCCTGATTGAGTTTGCTTCCTCGCTCGGACTCTCCATCACACAGGCGTCCATCGAATACGTTGGTGAAGCAGTGTCCACCGAAGTGAACCTCCAGCACGCGAATGATTTGATCACGCCGCTCGCTGCACTGATGGCTTTGGGTGGCGGTGGACGTATCATGGGGGCATCGCATGCTGCCTTCAAAGAAACAGACCGCACCCACGGCACAACGGCGCTTCTCGCTCAATTTGGCCTCCAATCAACCTTTGAAAACGGGGTCTTGTCCGTGGAGGGCGGCCAATCCATCACGCAACCCGAAGGCCTCGTCCAAACATATGGCGACCACCGAATGCAAATGACGGCCTTGGTTTTGGCGATGGGATGCCAAAGCACCGTTTTGATCGAAGGCTCCAACCTGCATGAAGTCGCTGACCCTGAAGCGGTTCAGCGCTGGAAGGCGGCCGGTGTCTCGATTGAAAGTGTCCTTCACGAGCCATGGCAGTAGCACGGTCGTCGGGAAATTTTTCTTAAATCTGTGGTTGTTCAAAAAATGGAGATGTTGAACCATGAACGAGGGTGCTGGGGGACTGGCAGGTGCACATGCCCCACAATCACTCCCCTTGATTAAGGCTCAAACAAAGCTCACGGTTTTGTTCGTATTGATGGCTCTCTCTGGTGGGGTTCTCGCTCAAATATCCTATGAACAATTTCTGCCGGAAAAGACATGCAACGATCCAACCACCACCATGGAACGGATTGGAATTTCATTGTTGGTCATCTCGGCCCTCTTCGTTGGGTTCAACCTCATCGTCTTCGTGCTTCGGCTTTTGTTCGACCGGAAACATGCATTTTCTGCATTTTTGGCACTGTTGATTCATGTCGTGGCCGTGTTCCTAACGTTTGTTGTGTTCGCAGAAGCTTTCCTTTACGACGCTGGATGCGGCGTTGGCATGTTTGGCTAGTCCATTGGATTTATCCGCCATGCTCGCTTAACCGTGGCGACCAAAGTGGTGGTCCAAACTGTCGATGGAAATTCGCAGCGATGTCGGACGTCCATGAACGCAAGCCCAAGGGTTCTGGATGCGGCGCATATCATCGATGAGACGCCTCATTTCTGGTAAGGAGAGCGAATCATTGGCCTTCACAGAGCCCCGACATGCGTTCATGAAGGCAATGTGGTCCTTTTTCGCCTCAATCGTTTCGAGGGGTCCACCATCGAGTGCCAAATCCTGAAGTAAATCGATGAGGAAGGGCTTGATTTGGTCGCCTCCGAGGAGTTGCGGTGAGGCATTTAGCACCCAGGTCCCCTCTTCGTTTGAGAGGTGGAAGCCGAGTTCTTCAAGACGTTCGTGGTGTGCGTCCACCAGCGCTGATTGTCTTGCGTCGAGGTTGAGGGGAAGAGGGGAGAGACGTTGTTGTGGCTCCCATGCCTGTCCGCTATGGCGCAATCGCTCGTACCGTATTCGCTCATGCAGCGCATGCTGGTCAATGAGAAGCAACTCGTCTTCTGCTTGAACGAGAATGTACGAGTCTGCAAATTGGGCCAACGGTTCCATATGAGGCAAGTCATTGAGAACACCTTCCAGCGGTGCTTCTTCGGTCGGCCTGGCTGTGGCGCCTTTCCCTGCGTGTCGGTGCAAGTCCCGTTCAGCAGAGGACAACGGTGCTGCCACGGGGGAAGAAGGGAGGTTCGGTAGGACGCTTTGACCCAGCGGGGACGCCGATACAGGGCGCTCCTTCTCCACCTTTGCTTGTTCTTCGGCTTCTTGACCAACGAGGTTCAACTGTCGACCTGCTGCAACTGCCCATGCTGGCGGGCTTGCAACAGGTGGAGAAGGTTTGACCTCTGGGCTCGCTGCCATGCCAGCAGCTGTTGAGATGGAGGTGTTGGGGTTTGGTTTTTCGGGTACTTCGGAAAAGTAAGTTTCAACCGACTTCGTTTGCTTTCCGCTTGAAAGGCCCTGGAGGCCGGGGATGCCTCCCGTGGCATCCGGTTCGGTTGGAACGGCTTCAAGGGTGTAAGCGATGGCTCGCTCGAGCCGTTCCAAAACTCGCCATGAGTGGCGAAGGCGGACCTCCCGCTTTGTGGGGTGTACGTTCACATCCACCTCATCAGGAGGGCACTGGAGGTTGACGACAGCCAAGGGATGGCGACCTTGCATAAGGCGCGTTTTGTAGCCTCGACGGATGGCTTGAAGGAACGGGCCTGCACCGACCGGTCGGTTATTGATGAGCACGTGAATATCATCGCCCTTTCCTCGTGTGATGTCTGGTGTGCTGATCCAACCGCTCCAACGCTCGCTGCCGGGCGCGTCTTCGTCCTCAGGAGGCCATTTGAGTTCCACCAATTCGGTCGCCTGTGCGCCCATAATGTCGTACAGTCGGTCGAGCATGTTTTCAGTCGCCGGTACGTTGAGCAGCGTTCTTCGTTCCGTCTTCAAATGAAAACCGCATGCTGGATGAGCAAGCGCATGGTCGACGACCACATCGACGATACGGGCTGTTTCCGTCTCAGGTCGTCGCTGGAATGCGAGTCGAGCCGGCGTGTTCTGGAAGAGATGTTCAACGGAAATGACTGTGCCGTTGGCCATTCCGTATGGTTGGGCCGCTGATTTGATGCCGTCTTCCATGACGATGCTTGCCCCCTGTGCACCTTCCGGTTTGCTTGCGATGGTCAAGCGGGAAACCATACCAATGCTCGCCAACGCTTCTCCTCGGAAGCCGAGTGATACGATGGAGGCAAGGTCGTCCTTGCTGCTGAGTTTTGAGGTGGCGTGTCGGTCCAGGGCGAGGGGGAGGTCCGATTGGCTGATGCCGCTTCCGTTGTCTTCAACTTCAAGACGGTCAAAACCACCTCGCTCAACGGTGACCACAATGGAAGTTGAGCCCGCGTCAAGGCTGTTTTCAATCAACTCCTTCACGACTTGTGCTGGCCGTTCAACCACCTCGCCTGCGGCAATGAAGCCGATGGTCGCCTCATCCAGTTGCCTGATTTTACTTGGCTTCACGGGCTCTCCTCCATGTCATTTTTCAAGGCGTAGAGGACATCAAGCGCTTGTCGTGGACTGAGTTCGTCCACGTTGGTCCCTTGCAGACGTTGCAAGGTGCGCTCAATGTTTGGCGATAACGCAGGCGGCGCAGGCGAGGAGGTTTTCATGGCAGCCGCAGCAAAATAGCCCATCAGGCTGGCTTGACCTGCATCTCGGGATTGAGGTGCGCCTTGTTCGCCCGCCTTCGCCCCACCTGCTTGCTGCTCAAGGAAGGCGAGCAGGTCGCTCGCACGTTCGACCACGTTGCGAGGAAGGCCTGCCAAAGCTGCGACCTGAACACCGTAGGAATCGTCGCATGGACCGTCGGCGACGGTGTGAAGGAATCGGAGTTTACCGTCCACTTGAGCCACTTGGACGTGGACATTGCACAAACCGTTCACGTCGCCTTCGAGGCCGATGAGTTGATGGTAGTGGGTGGCGAAAAGCGTGCGTGCACCGATCCTTGAACAAATATCCTCGGTCACCGACCAAGCGATGGAAAGCCCATCGAAGGTGGAGGTGCCTCGGCCGATTTCATCCAACAGCACCAGTGAACGGGGCGTGGCCCGCTTCAGAATGTGGGCGACTTCGATCATTTCCATCATGAACGTGGACCGGCCTCGCTTGAGGTCGTCGCTTGCGCCGACGCGGGTGAAGATTCGGTCGACGAGCCCAACTTTGGCTTGCTTGGCGGGAACAAAACAGCCGGCCTGTGCCAGAACGGTCACCAAGGCTACCGTTCGGAGATAGGTGGATTTTCCACCCATGTTGGGCCCGGTGATGAGCAGAAAACTTCGCTTTTGGTTCATGGCAACATCGTTGGGAACAAATCCGGATTGTGTTTCGAGAACGGGATGGCGAGCTCCTTCAAGTTGAATGTGATGCTTGTCGGTGATTTCGGGTTTTGTCCAATTTCTCTCCCTGCTGACCGAAGCAAAGCACTGGAGTACATCAATGGAAGCGACACGCCGTGCGATATCAGCCAAATTAGCTGCTTGGGTGCTGCAGTAGGTGCGGAGTTCGAGGAAACGCCGGTACTCAAGTTCCTTCAATTTCGAATCGGCTGTGAGCAGGAGGTCATCCCTTTCGACCAATTCTTCTGTGGTGTACCGCGAACCGTTGGTCAACTGTTGCTTCCGTCGCCACGATTCAGGGACTTTTTCACTGTGCGTTTGGGTGACTTCGATGTACCAGCCAACTTGACGGTTATTCTTGACCTTGAGCGAAGGGATGGCCAATTCTTCTCTCAGCCTTTGTTCAAGGTTGGAAAACCATGCTTTGCCCTCCGATGTAACGGTTCGCAATCGGTCAACTTCCTCGTCGACACCGGCTCGCAACAACCCGCCGTCCCGAAGTCCCAGGGGTGGGTGGTCATCCAAGGTGTTGTGAATCATCGCTCTCATCTCATGGAGTTGGTCAAGGCCTTCGCTGAGATGCATAAGGAGCGGATCTTGGCTATCGTTGCACCACTGGACAAGGGCCGGCATGCGCTCAAGCGCATGGGCAGTGGCGACCAAATCCCTCGCATTGCTTCGCTGATAAGCGAGTTGTGTGGCAAGGCGCTCCATGTCTCTGATACCCTTCAATGAGGTGCGCATACCGTCCAATCGCCGAGCGGAGCGGGTCAAGGTGGCCACGGCTTGATGCCGAGTTTGAATCGCATCTTTGTCCGAAAGTGGGTGCAAGAGCCACGTTTTCAGGAGGCGGCGACCCATGGCGGTTCGGCAGCGGTTGAGCGTGGAAAGCAAACTACCGTCATACTCTCCCGCCAGCGTCGATGTCAATTCCAAATTTCGCAGTGTTGTCTGGTCCAACAACAGGTGGCCTTGTTCCTCAACGAGTTCAACGTCCTGCAAGGGCACATCAGGACGCAAGTGTACCGTTGCAAGGTAGTCTGCAGCCAGTCCCGTGGCCGAGATGGCGAGCGGGGCGTGGTCCAAGTCAAGGTGGCCTAAATCGGCCACGTCCAGCATGCTTCGCAAACGTTCCTCTCGCTTGGATTGGCTGAGTTGGTGCTGGCTGACCATGGTGGCGTCCAATCGTGGGAAAAGCGGTGCAAGGTGGTCATTCTCAGCGTCCTTTGGTGAAATGACCAACTCGCTTGGTTGCCATCGCAAGAGATCGTCTTGGAGCCGGATGAAGCGTTCAGCCCCCTCGTGAGAACTGGCCCATGCTTTGCCGGTGGAGGCATCGAGCACGGCGAGGCCCAGCGCATCAGCGCCGAGCACTACTGCGGCAAGCAACGACTGTTCATCGCCTTCCAACAAGCCTTCCTCGTACAGGCTTCCTGGTGTGTAGACTCGCGTCACCACCCGTTCCAACAATTTGGCGCCGGGTCTCAATTCCTCTTCTTGTTCGGCGACGGTCACTTTGTAGCCGGCCCGGAGCATGGTGCGCAGATGGTCTTCGAGGCCGTGCCAAGGAAAGCCCGCCATGGGGATGGGTTGTTCTGCGTTTTTATCTCGAGAGGTCAACGAGAGGCCGAGCACCTCCGCCGCAACCTCTGCATCGTCGTGGAAGAGCTCGTAGAAATCGCCCATTCGGAAGAAGAGAACGGTGTCAGGATGCTGTTCTTTGATGTCAAAGAACTGGTCCATCATTCCCCTTTTCGACATGCTTGCACCCTCCATGGCTTACGCTGGAGTTTGACAAGGCCGACGAGAGCACATGAAGGTTCTCAAGATGATGGCTCGCAGAGCCTGTTATCCAACCCTCTTGGTCGGTTTACCCCGTGGTTCGCAATTGTTCGACGGCGTACATGCCCATCATAGCGAGCATTATTCCTCCACCAAGGAGGAATAACAGGTTCAAGAAGCCACGCCCACTCTCTATAGAACCATCGGCTGTGGTGTCGATGGACCATTGAATGGGTTCTCCATTTGCGTCCGTGCCATGCACGTGAATGAATTCCTCTTGCGCTCCTGCATCTGAGACGTCAACGGGTACAGGCCTGCTGAGTTGATGCACCTCGAACACGCCGCCGTTGTAGGTTGCAACCGTGGTCGAGCCAAGCGCACCGATGAACCAAGCCGTTCCCTCAAGGTCGCTCACGACCATCGCCGAGGGAGCGTCCAACGCTTGCACTTCTTGGTCTGATGAGATCACCAAACTCTCAACGGTCCCACCCACGATTAAATCCGTTCCAGATGACGCAAAGGAATGGAACATGCCTGAGCCAAACATCTGAATATTTCGAAGAACGGGTGTTGCTTCATCACCGTTCCACGTGATCCAACCGAGCACCGGTCGTGGGTCAGGCGTTGCTGGACTGGAACCGTCAGCACCCGATGCGCTGATGTGCGTCCCAAGGCCCACCCAGAGGCCTTCGGAGTGTGCTTCAACCGCATGCCATTGGACACCCGAGGAGGTGGACATTGGAGCCGTGGGTGCCATGCCGACAACGCCACGGAAGGAGTTGGTACTCCCTTCTTTGGTAAGCATCAATCGCTGTGTTGCCTCTTGATTCTCATACTCAGCAACATCGAGCACGGTAAAGGCTTCATCTTCCAATCCGTAGTCGTATGTCACCATGGTGTTGCCTTTCAAACCCACCAATTGATTTGGCTCGACGGAGAACAGGATTTCACCGTCCGGCATCGTTTTCATAAAATTCACTTCATCAGCGAGGTCAACGCTTTCAGGACTGTAAACCACACTCGCTGTTCCGTCATCGACATGCTCGGTAAACAGGTGGTACCCTGCTCCTGGAGCGAAGACAAGGGAGGTGTAGGATGCGTTGTTCTCGTGATATTCGATGTCAAGAACCAGCCCTCCTTGATGTTGGGCTGTGACCTTGGTGATTCGGTCGCCGACAAAATGCTCGGTGGCGTCAATCGCAAAAGCTCCAAACAACACGAAAAGGGCGAACATGGACAGCGTAAGCCATTGATGCTCGGATTCCTCCTCGAGCAGTCGGCGCCACCGTCCAGCCATGCATCATGCTGTGGTGTCCGCCCCATGAAGACTTTGTTTCCCGACTTCCGAAACGGTGGCCCGTCAAAGGTTGGCGTGGTGGGCGGAGATATCATAAAGGGAGCATCGGTCGCAGGGATGCTTGGAGGCAGACCTATGGCACGTAAACCCGCTGTGATGTACCGCCGCTTGAAAGGCCCAGCCTACACCCGCCGAAAGTACATCGGTGGTGTCCCCAACAACCGTATCATGCAATTCCACGTCGGCAACCGACGTGCTGCAGAGACGGGGCAATTCCAGGTGGTCCTCGAACTCCGTGCCGACAACGACGTTCAAATCCGCCACACGGCTCTTGAAGCCGCTCGTGTCGTTTCAAATTCCACGATCCGTAAGCAAGCCGGCGCCCAAGGCTATGCTCTGCGCGTCCACACCTTCCCTCACCATGTTCTTCGAGAGAACAAGCAAGCCACCGGCGCTGGTGCTGACCGTGTGTCTCAAGGCATGCGCTGTGCATTCGGAAAGAACGTCGGTACGGCGGCTCGAGTGAAGCGTGGCCAGCGTGTCATTTCGCTCCAAGTCAACGCGGAGAACTACCTCACGGCCCGTGATGCTTTGCGCAAGGCCAGCATGAAGTTCCCCACCCCGTGCACCATCCGCCTCATCCGTGGACACGAGCACCTCAAGGGACTCATTTGAGGCACAGAACATTGGCTGCCTTTCTCGGTTCACGCCGGGAAAATGGCAGGTGAAACAAAATAGAACAGACGAGAGGATAGGCTGGGTGACAGGATGCGTGTTGCGGTTCTGAAGGAAGACAACTGTCAACCCAAGAAGTGCAATGACGAATGTCAAGTCTTCTGCCCACCGGTTCGAAACGGGCAAGAATGCATCATCATGGATGAGCAAACTGGCAAACCCCACATTTCCGAAAGCCTGTGCATCGGGTGCGGCATCTGCATCAACAAGTGTCCCCATGATGCCCTCATCATTGAGAACCTCCCCAGCGAACTCGAAACCGATATGATTCATCGTTATTCCATGAACGGTTTCCGTTTGTTTCGTCTACCCACGCCCTCCAAGGAAAGCGTCGTGGGCATTCTTGGCCCCAACGGTATGGGCAAGTCAACCGCCATCAGCGCCCTTTCTGGCCGCATGACGCCCAACTTGGGCGATTGGCTCGACCAGGAACCCGACTGGGATAACGTGATTGAATCCCTTCCAAAAGGCGAACTCAGGGATTTCTTCATCGCCATCCAGAAGGGAAGCATCCGTGTTGCCCTCAAGCCCCAAAACGTGGATAAACTCCCAAAACGCATCAAAGGCACCGTGCACGACTTGCTCAGCAAGGTGGACGAACGAGGCCTGCTCGAAGCCACCACGCGTTCGTTGGGCATCGACCATCTTCTCCAACGTACCGTCCAGCAACTCTCGGGGGGAGAGCTGCAGCGCATGGCCATCTGTGCGACGATTCTCCGAGATGTGGATGTGTACTTCTTTGATGAGCCTTCTTCCTACCTTGACATTCACGAACGCATGCGCATAGTGCGCATCATCCAAGAACTTGCAGAGACAAAGCGAGTCATCGTCATCGAGCACGACTTGGCTGTTCTCGACGTTCTGGCTGACTTGGTTCACATCGTCTATGGCAAGAAGGGTGCATTCGGCATCTTCACCCCGGCTCGCTCAACACGCCAAGCCATCAACACCTATCTCGACGGGTTCCTCCCTGAGGAGAACGTACGGATCCGAGATAAGCCGATCAAGTTCCTTCGCCACCGAGACCGAACAGCTGAGATTGGAACGCCGGTTGTCAGTTGGGGTGGGCTTGAGAAGCAACTTGGTGAGTTTAAACTCACTTCAGGCGAAGGCGCCGTTCATCGTTCAGAAGTCGTTGGCGTCGTTGGCTCAAACGGAACGGGCAAATCGACCATGATCAAAATCCTCGCAGGCGAGCATGAATACGACGAGGGGTGGGTCACTGCCGACGCTACGATCTCCTACAAACCCCAACACATCGATGTCGACATTGATGGCTCGGTCCAACTCTGGCTGGACAGCGAACTTGGACCACGCTGGCGAAGCGGCGAATTCAATGTGAACGTCATCAAAGCACTTGGCATTGACCAGCTCCTCCCTAAGCGCGTCAAGAAACTCTCCGGGGGTGAGCGCCAGGCGGTCTCCATCGCCCTTTGCCTAGGCCGAGATGCCGACCTGTACCTTCTTGACGAGCCTTCCGCCCATCTGGATGCCAACGCCCGTATGGAAGCCGCCAAAGCCATCCGAAGAACGATGGAAGCCAACGAAAAGTCGGCCTTCGTCATTGACCACGACGTCTATTTCATCGACATCGTTTCGGATTCGCTGTTGGTCTTTGAGGGCGAAGGCGGGGTAGAGGGTCGTGCGACGGGCCCTTACAATCTCAGAGAGGGAATGAACCGATTCTTGGCGGGTGTTGATGTCACGTTCCGGCGAGACCATGACTCACGTCGTCCTCGCATCAACAAAAACGAGAGCAGGAAGGACCGAGAACAACGAAGCAGTGGTGACTACTATTCCTACGATGCATGATGTTCTGCTCGCCCGACCTTTCGCAGAGGGGGTCATCTCGTGCCAGTAGGTCTCCCGCCCCGAGGCGGTCCGCTCGGACGCACCAGAGGCCGGATTTCGGCCAGCGCTCTCACGACCTACTTGCGATGTCCAAAACAGTGGCTTTTCGCCTATCAAATCGGACTCCAAGGCCCAACACGCCCCTCCCAAATCCTGGGCGTGGTGCTCGAAGACGCCTTGTGTGAATTATTGATGATGCACCCGCCAGAGGTTTCCAGTTTTGAGGAATTGAAGGCATGGGCTACCAGCCACGTGTCGGCCGTGGCGCAACAAGCCATGGGGACTGGCCAGAAGATGTGGGATGAGGTGCTCTGGAAATCAAGCGAAGACGCTTGGAGTGAGGTGGATGTCACTTCGTTGGAGGAGCGGCTTCTGGGCGGTTTGGGCCTGTTTTTTGAAGAGGTCAGGGCCTGTTTCGACCAAGACGGTGGCCCTTATCTTGAGCTTCGTCGCACGGGCCAGCAACCGTTTTCTGTGCCCGAACCAGCACAAGGAACCGTGCCGGTCTTCCCCCTTCCCGAGAAGGTCAGGAGCACCAGGAGCTGGCAATGGTCGGCATCCACCCAACCAACCTGGTCGCCGTCGGATGCTCCCATCACATGGCATGAGGCGTGGGAATGTGCTCGGCCTTGGTTCAAGGATCCCCGCGTGCACCAGCCCCAGCGCCTTTACCACCCCGAGGGATGGGCTTCAGGTG